>JBOGIN010000719.1:0-2957 GCA_050742275.1 Vicinamibacteraceae bacterium | reverse complement strand
GGGTTATCCGAATCGTTTGGTAGGATCTTGACGACCATGGTTCCTCCCGTAGGGACGAGGAGCGAGAACGCCATCGATGACACAAGCGCCGCTCATACCTGCTTGCAAGGTCGGCACCAACGTCGAGAAGACCCGACGTGTTTGCGGAAGTTGTTGAGCGATCGATGGATGTGGCGACGGGTTGTTGGGGCAGCTGACGTGGAGGAGGGCGGGGGCGCGAGAAGTGCCAACCGGCGTTAGCGGACGCCGGACCTCATTGAGATCGCGTCTGCGCCTCGCTGGGGCTGCGCGGCCGGCCCATGCGGTCGGGGCGACATCGCTTGCCGGTGCGCGGACATCAACCGCGGCCAAGCAGGATCACATGCGCCAGCGCCAGATCGCGCGCGTGCGTGAGCGTCAGCACGCTCTTGATGCCGCCGAGCGCGGCGAACCGCGACGCGGCCGCGCCGTGTAATTCGAGCCGGGGAGGGCCTGCCGTGCGCACGACCTCGACGTTGCGCCAGACGACGCCGAGCGCGTGGCCAGTCCCGAGGGCCTTCATCGCGGCTTCCTTGGCTGCGAACCGGGCAGCAAAGGACGCGGCGGCCGTGCGGCGCCGCCTGCAATAGGCGATCTCTCCATCCGTGAAGACGCGATGGATGAAGCGGTCGCCGTACCGCTCGATGATGTCGGCGATGCGGTCGATCTCGGTTGCGTCGATTCCAATGCCCACGATGTCCATCGACAAGCCTCCCGCGCCCGGGCGAAAGGGCGCCGCGGGTCACACGCACCAGCATAATCCTCCGACTCCGGATCCGGCGCCTGAGGTTGGGTTCTACTGGACCGACGCGCCGTGGGGGCGTGTCGTACGGTGCGCGGCGCTCGATCCGTTCGCTGATCACTTCTTCTCGGCGCGTGGCCTCGAGCCGCTGGCGATCGATGTGCCGCCGCACCTCACTGCAAACCAGCCGCCGTCCACACGTCTCGTGGCGGAATATCTCAACGCGTCCCCAGGCAACGTCTGGCGTGTTCGGCAGGTGCACGGCGCCGCCATTTGCACGGCCCCTGCAACACCGCGCGTGAACGACGAGGATGAGTGGCCCATGGCGGACGCGCTCGTGACGGACCGGCCGGATCTCGTGCTCACGGTACGGACGGCGGACTGCGTTCCCCTGCTGCTCGTGGATCCCGTGCGTGACGTGGCTGCTGCCGTGCATGCCGGATGGCGCGGTCTTGCCTCTCGGGTCATCGCGGCGACCTTGGCCCATCTGCAATCGTGTTATCGCGTACGGGCCACGGATGTCGTCGCTGCGCTCGGCCCGAGTATTGGACCGGCGCGCTACGCGGTGCGGGAGGACGTGCCGCGCGCCTTCCTGCATGCCGGCCATGACGCCGCCTCGTGCTCACGCTGGTTCCACCCGGTGACCGGAGGCGACGGCGAGGTGGAAGGCTTCGATGCGGAGGCCCCCAATGACACGACGTCCGGCGCCATGGCGGCCGGCTCCGCGGCACGCCGTCAGCAGTTCCCTGGGGGCGAGTACCTCTTCGACATGTGGCAGGCGAGCCGCGATGCGCTCATGACTGCCGGCGTGCCTCCCGCGAACATCCACGTTGCGCGGCTCTGCGCGGCAACGCACGTCAACCGGTTTCATTCCTACCGCATCGAGGGGGCGGGCGCGGGCCGGATGATCAATGCGATTCGTCCCAACAGGCTGCTGCGGAATGCTGGGTAAAATCAGGAAACAGGAAACAGGAAACAGGATTCAGGATTCGCGAATCACGGGCGGCCCTGCTCGTCTCTCCTGTTCTCTATCACCGGTCTCCTGTTTCCGGATTCGCGATCCCTGAATCCTGAATCCCGAATCCCGAATCCTGATTCTGATTCTGATTCTGATTCTGATTCTGATCCATGGCGAGATTCGCGAGACGATCCGCTTCGCGGTTGGCCTCGCGACGCACATGCTCGAAGGTGACGCGATCGAGGCGCGCCGCCAGCCGAACCGCTTCGGCGTGCAACGGCTTGAGATTGGGATGACGAACCTTGTACTCGCCACGCATCTGGCGCACGAGAAGCTCGGAATCGGATCGCACGATCAGCGCCGTGTGTCCGTGCGCCGTCGCCCATGTCAGCGCGGCGAGAAGACCGCGATACTCGGCGATGTTGTTGGTCGTGAGACCCAGT
The DNA here is from genome assembly GCA_050742275.1 of Vicinamibacteraceae bacterium. GTDB lineage: Bacteria > Acidobacteriota > Vicinamibacteria > Vicinamibacterales > Vicinamibacteraceae > WHTT01. The sequence continues at coordinate 796 of JBOGIN010000719.1, read as the reverse complement.
GGCTCATGGAGCTCCGCTAGGAGCTCGCCGTTCTCCGTTTCGACGCGCACACCGTAGCCGCCGGGGCCGGGGTTGCCGCGCGCTCCTCCATCCGTGTAGGCGACGATCATGAAAGTCACGCGCTATTGCTGGGAGGCGGGCTCGGTCGCGGGGGTCGGCGCGCGCACATAGAGAATTCGGCTGCAACTCTCGCACTGGACGGGACGGACGCCGCGACGCGCCTCGAGATAGATGATGACCCGCAGCCGCACGTGACACGCCGTGCAGTGGCCATCGCGGGCTTCAGCCAGCGCCTGCCCCTGACGTCGCTGGGCCACCCTCGTGTAGAGCGCCAAGGCCCGCGGATCGACGTCCGCCACATGCCGTGCGCGCTCTGCCTCGGCGGCGTTGATCTCCGTCTCCATCCGCGCCGCTTCGTCCGTTCGCGCGGTACGCTCGCCTTCCGCAAAGGCGCGTGCTTCGGCGAGACCTGCTTCGGCCGCTTTCACGCTGGCCACCAGCTCGTCATGGGAGACGAGCAGCTCAAGGAGCCGGTCCTCGAGCGTTCTCACCTCGCCTTGGACGGACTCAATCTCGTGTTGCATCGCGTGGTACTCGCGGTTGGTCTTGACCTCCATCAGTTGGTCCTTGTACCGCGAGAGGCGGCTCTGCGCCGCTGCCAGATCGCGCTCGAACCCACGGCGGGCGGTCTCGTTCTCGGTGGCTCGCTCCCGCGCTGCCGCCAGCGCCGCTTCGGCCGTCCCTACCTGCGCGTCGCACGCCGCCAAACGCTCGGGCAGTGCGGCCACCGTCTGCC
>JBOGIN010000718.1:0-3815 GCA_050742275.1 Vicinamibacteraceae bacterium | reverse complement strand
AAGCGAGCGGCCTTGCGCCTCGAGCGCGTCCGCCTACTAGACGCGTGTATAGCATCTCATATTGCCGGACGATTTTATCTAGGGTGAATCGCTCAAGCACCCGGGCCCTCGCGGCCTGTCCGAGGCGGCTCCGGCCCGCCGCGCCAAGTGTTATCAAGCGGCGCCAGGCGTCCGCCAGGCGCTGCGGGGCGGCCGCCGGCACGACGATCCCGGTCGGCCCCACGATCGCCGCCGCATCACCGACGTCAGCCACGACACAGGGGACGCCGCACGCCATGCTCTCGACAACGACGTTGGGGAACCCCTCGCTGCCGGACGGACAGGTGGCAATGTCCACGCCCGTGAGAAGCCGGCTGACGTCGTGTCTCGAGCCGAGGCAGGTCAGGCGAACCCCCGGCGCTTCTCGGGCCGCAAGCTGAGCGAACCGTGGATTGTCGGGCGTCGCTCCTTCGCCAATCAGCAGAAAGCGCACGTCGTCATCCGTTCGCGACAGCTCGGCGGCCGCGCGCAGAAACATGTCGTGGCCTTTCACCGGATCGAAGCGCGCGACGAGCGCGATAACGACGGCGGTCTCCGTACACCCGAGCGCTCTCCGGACGGCGGCCCGCGCGTCGGCGCGTGGCTGGAACTCCTCGGGGTCGACGCCGTTGGGGATCAGAACCCAGTCGCGGGCGCGGTAGCCGAGCCTGCGATGCGCTCGACGACCTGCCTCGGAGTTCACCACGACGGCAGCAGGGAGCAGCGACGTCCACCCACAGAGCCGGCGTGTCAGCGACGACCACGGTCCATAGGGTGTGAGATCCATGTCCGAGGCGCGAACGTTCCACACGATCCGGGGGACACGTGCGGCGGTTCCAGAGACGAGGCCGAGCAGGTCCGCGTGATACATCCAGGTTTGCAGCAGGTCCGGCCGCAGCCGGCGAAGCTCGCGCGTGCACCGCCACAGCGCGGAGACCGTGGGCCGTCCGGGCTGCATGTCGAGGCTGGTCGTTGGAACGCCGGCGCTGGCCAACTCGTCGGCGAGCGGGCCGCGACCGAGCATGGAGATGACGTGCGAGTCGAATCGTCGGCTCAGACGCGGAACGATTCGGCAGAGCGCGCGCTCGGCGCCACCGACGTCCAGTCCCGTGATGAGGTGAACGACCCTCATGGCGCTGGCGGGCAACCCGCGGCGCGCTTGAGGATGCGGGCCAGGCGCGGCGCCAAGGTGCGCACGCTGAACTCCTCCTGTACCACGCGGCGCCCCTCTCGGCCCATCTCTTCGGCGGCCGCCCGATCGGTCATCAGCGTCTCGAGGGCCTCCTCCCACTCACGAACGGACGCCGCAGCGAAGCCGACGTTCCCGCGACCGAGCACATAGGTGTTCATGCCCACGGGTGAGACCACGACTGGTATGCCGCAGGCCATGTACAGGAGCATCTTGAAGCTGCACTTGCCGCGCGCCCAGAGCGAATCGTGCAACGGCATGACGCCAACGCTCGACGATCCGAGGAGATCGAGCTCCGCTTGGGGCGACCACGGCACGTATCGCAAGCGCAAACGTCGGAGGCTCGGCGAGCTGGGTGCGCGATCGCACACCACGCAGAGCTCGACGTCGGGATGGCGGCGAAGCACTGACTCCAGGGCCGGCGCGCAGACCTCCAGGTACTGCAGATTGCTGCTCGTGCCCACCCAGCCGATGCGCGTCGCTCGCTCTGGCGAACGCGTCGGGGGCACGAAGACGTCGGTATCGACGGCGGTCGGCAGGATCTCGATGTTGCGATTCCATTGCCCGAGGTGCTCCGCCAAGAAGTCGTTTCCGCACACGAGGACGTTTGCCATCCTGGCTAGCCGATGGACGAACCGCCCCCGCCGATGAAGCCAGATCGCATCATCGACGTCGAGCACGCGTGGTTCGCGTGTCAACGGCTCCAACGTGACGGCCGTAGGGAACAGCTCGCGGAGAAGCAGCGTGAGATCACCGCGGTGTGACGCGATCACCGCGGGAAGACGGCTCACAATCGCGCCAACCGCCCACGCGGGCCGGAGCCACCGGCGCTCCGGAGGCACGCCGCCCACCCGCGGGTAACGCTCGTCCAGCCGAATGCCGTGCGCCATGAGCGGAGCGGCGTACTGGCGAACCCGGAAGCGTGCGGCCGGGGAGTCTCGGCCCCGGGTCAGCGCGGTGACTCTAAGCATGGTGCTCGGCCTGGACGCCAGTCGATCGCGAGCGCTCCAGACTGTTGAGGTAGACGATCATGAACACTAGAAACGACGTAATCCTGAACGAGAAGAGCGACACGATGCCGAGGTCGAACGCGAGAATCACGATATACAGCCAGCGCACGTCGGTGCGGCTTCGAAGGTTCGATCGCAGAAAGCCGTAGAGGCCGCCGTAGACGAGCAAGACCAGCGGCAGCGATCCTCGTAGCAAGAACTGGATAAATCCCGAGTCACCGTAGAACAGGTCGTGCTCGAGCCCATAGTTGAAGCCGAGGGGAGAGAATGGCGAATCGTTGAGATATCGCAGGTTCCCACCCAGCATGCCGGTCGACGAATAGCGACTCAACAAGCCGCTCGATTCCGTCCCGACGACGATCTCGCGGACGGGCTCGATCGATGCCAGAAGTCTGTCTGCCTGGCTCACGAGCAGGCCCACGATCACGACGGGCGCGACGAGGGGCAGCCACGCCACCTGGCGGCCGTGCCGACGATAGACGGCTACGGCGAGCTGACCGGCGGCCAAGGTCAACAGGATCGACCCGGTCGTGGAGCGAAGGGCCAGGCCCAGCGCGATGTGGCCAACGGCCGCAGCAAGCGCGGCTCCGCTACCGGTCACCGCGTACGTTCTGAAGTTCAGATAGAAGAAGAGATAGTAGAAGAATCCCGCTATCGAGTGTGTGGCAAAGGTCAAGACCGGCTTGTCGTGCCAGTCGAGCATCGAGATGTGGATCGTCGGATAGAACGCCGTGTAGTACGCCTTGATGAACCGGTCCGCCCACTGCAGGTCGAAGCACAAGGCCGCGCCGATTGCCAGCGCGAAGACGTTGATGCAGGCCAACGTCCGCTTCGTCGCCTGACGATCCGTCACGGCTTTCGTGTTCGTGGCAAGCATGAGGGCGAGCGCCACGAACATCGCGACCAGCCCGGGCGCCAGCCGTGCGTGGGGAGACAACAGCGTCAACGTGGACAGCCATCCGAGGATCGCGACGCTCACCATGGCTTGCAGGCGGCTTCCGACACATCTCCCGACGACGAGAAGCGCTGCGAATACGGCGACGTTGAAAAGGATCGACAGGCGGTCCAGGAGCGGTGAGATCGCGCCTCCGATGGAGGTCGGGAAGAGGACCGCGAAGAAGGCCGCGCCCAGGATGACGGCACGCGCCGTTGGCCGTGCCGCCCAGCGTTCCGATGTCATGGCCCCCCAGCGCACGACCGCCTGTACATGAAGGCGGTCCGCGCGAGACTACGCCGGCGTCTGCCGCAGGGCTGTGATGGTTGGCGACAACAGGGCGTAGGCCATCGCCAAGAGCAGCCCCGCCACGGCGCCGAGCGCGAGATTGCGCAGCACGTGCCGAGAGACCGGCACCGTCGGCGCCACGGCCGGATCGATGACGAGAAGCCGGGCGCTCCGACTGGCCACCTGGACGCGCGCCCGCTCATGACGGGTCGCGACGTCGACGTAGACCGCGCGCGCGATCTCGAGATCGGTCTCGAGACGGGCGATCCGTCTCTGCGACTCGTAGAGCTTCGACAGCAGAGGAAGGCTCGAATTCTCGAGATCGTGCTGTTTCGTCAGTTGCGCCAGTCGCCGCTCGAGATCCGCAACACGGGCA
>JBOGIN010000717.1:0-19550 GCA_050742275.1 Vicinamibacteraceae bacterium | reverse complement strand
GTGCGTATTCCGGCCCATTGTGAACGGTGATTCCGGTCGAACGTGAACACGGATTCCGATCGATGTTGAACACCGATTCCGGTCATCATGAACGCCAATTCCGGCCATGATGAACACGGATTCCGGTGATCGTGAACACCGGTTCCGGTCAAGCTGAACGCTCGTCGGTAGCTGAGCGATCCTGGGATCTTTTCTCCCGAAGGAAGGTCCTGGATGGCAGCCACGAGGCTACTGATGAGAAGACTCCGCGAACTGCTTCGCCTCAAGTACGACACCGGTCTGAGCCACCGAGCGATCGCGCAGGCGTGTGCGCTGGGGCTGGGCACGGTGACGACGTATCTGCAGCGCGCGACGGCGGCCGGCTTATCGTGGCCGCTACCCGAGGACCTCGACGACGCGGCGCTGGAGGCGCGCCTGTTTGCGCGCCCCGCGATCTCGCCGGCCCCCGATCGCGTGGTCCCGGAGTGGACGCAGCTGCACCAGGAGCTGAAGAAGCCGGGGGTGACGCTCGCCCTGCTCTGGACGGAGTATCGCGCGCAGCATCCGGCCGGGTACGGCTACAGCCAGTTTTGTGAACGGTATCGACGCTGGGCGCGGACGCTGAAGCCGTCGATGCGCCAGGTGCATCGCGCGGGCGAGAAGCTGTTTGTCGACTTCTCGGGCAAGCGGCCGCACCTGGTCGATCCGACGACGGGCGAAGAGATCCCGGTCGAACTCTTTGTCGGCGTGCTCGGCGCCAGCGGCTTGATCTACGCCGAAGCCACGCGATCGCAAGAGCTGCCATCGTGGATTGGCGCGCACGTCCGCATGCTCGATTACTATCAGGGCAGCTCCGCGTAATCGCAAGCTTGCGATTACGCCGGTAATGGTCAGTTGCCCATAATGCGAAGAACTACGCGAGGGACCGACCAGAGCAGCCCAAAGCAGGCGACTACCTTCGCATTATCCGGAACGCACATCCTTGCTGATCCACAAGGAGGTGCGTATGTGCATACCCCCGGTTTCGGACGATGGATGGCTCTCGCGGCTGACCGAACACCTGGAGAACGAACGCTACCACCCTCACATCGTCACCCGATGGACCGCCGTCGCCCGCCACTTCCTCAGATATCTGGAGGAACGCGGGACGCGCGTGGAGGGCGCTCAACCGTCTGACGTGGCGGGCTATTTGCGGTGCGAACGCCGCCGCTATGTCCGACGCCACCATCACCGCCCGCCATCGATCAGCGGCTGGCAAAACTCCCATACCGGCGGCATTCACATGCTGCTGCGGCTGGTCCGGGGGGCGTGGCCACCGCCGAGCGCGTTGGTCGCATCGGAACAATTCCACGCGACCCTCACCAAAGAGTACGCCGCGTGGATGCAGGACCGTCGTGGGCTCGCGAGCGAGACATGCCGCGACCGTTGTGAGGAGGCCCGCCGCTTTCTCAACTGGCTTGGCCCGATCGGCACGGCGGTCCATCTCAACGAGCTCGACGTGCCGGATCTCGATGCCTACGTAGCCAGCCGTGCGGCCTCGCTTCGACGAGTCACCCTCAAAGGCGTGACCGTCAAGCTGCGCAGCTTCTTGCGGCATCTGTACGCCACCGGCAGAACGCCGCGCGATCTCAGCGTCACGATCGTCGGGCCCCGCGTGTACGCAGATGAAGCCATCCCCTCAGCATTGCGGGCGGAGGACGTCAGGCGGGTGCTGGAGGTCACCCGGCGTGATCGCTCGGCCATTGGTCGCCGCGATTACGCCATCTTGATGCTTCTCGCCAGATACGGCCTCCGTGCGGGGGAGGTCACGGCGTTGCGGTTGGACGACCTTGACTGGCGACACGATCGACTCCGCGTTCGCCACTCCAAAACGCACATCGTCTCAGAACTGCCGCTTCTGACTGACGTCGGCGACGCGATCGTCCAGTACCTCCGCGACGGCCGACCGTCGGTCCGGTATCGAGAAATCTTCATCCGGAGTCGAGCGCCATACCGCCCATTTCGATCCGGGTCGTCGCTGTACACCCCGATCCGTGATCGCCTCGACGCAGCCGGCATCAGGGCAACGGGGAAGCGAGGCCCGCATGCCTTTCGCCACACACGCGCGGTGACATTGCTTCGCGCGGCGGTCCCTGCCAAGCACATTGGCGACCTCTTGGGCCATCGATCGCCCAAGTCGACGACCGTCTATTTGAAGCTGGCGACTGAGGACCTCCGGGCCGTCAGCCTGGAGATTCCGACGGGGGTGACGGTATGAGTGCGCTCGCCGATCCCCGCGTCATCGATCGTTTCATTCGCACGCTCCGCCTCCGTAGCCGGGACAGCGTCCCGGTGTACCGATGCATCGTGCGGCACTTTCAACGCTTCGTAGTCGACCAATCGGCCGACGCCCTGGTGTCGCGGGACACCATGCGACAGTGGCTGGAGGCACGGCGGCATGATCTGCCGGTCCCGCTGGTCTACCACCGCGCGCGGCTGGTGGATCGATTCCTCGATTGGCTGGTGGCATGGCACGCGATTCCCAGCAATCCGCTCGCGGACTTGCGCCGCGAGTACGGCCAGCGCACCACGACCCCGATCGTCCGGGCGTTAATGACCCGAAATCCCGACGCCGCACTCGAGGCGCTCCGTCCGCTCCCGCGGTTTGGAAGCTCGCTTGGCCCTGTTTTGGAGGCGCATATCAGCCGGATGCGCACCCTTGGCTACCGATACGATACGGAGGCCGCCCGTCTGCTGCGCTTCGACCGCTTCCTTCAGAGGCGCCCCGACCTGACCGGTGAACCCCTCAGCGTGTCGGTCCAAGCGTGGGCCGATGCCGGCTCGGGCGTCCACCACAGGTGGGAGGCCCAGGTCTGTGGGCGGGTGATCTCGACCGCCTTGCACCGTCTCGACTCGACGACCGCGATCCTCCGCGTCGATCGCCAGCTCTATCGCCAAGTGCGTCAACAGCACCGGCGTCCCTACATCTGTACGACCGAAGACCTGCGACGCATCTTGGAGGCGGCGCGGACGTTTCCGTCCCCGCACGCGCCGCTGCGCCCCTCAAGCCTTTACGTGATGGTGATCCTGGCGGCGTGTGCCGGCCTGCGCCTCGGCGAACTCGCACGGCTGACGCTCGGAGATGTGGACCTCGATGACGGGACCATCGAGATCCGCGAAACCAAATTCTTCAAATCCCGCCGGCTGCCGCTCGCGCCGAGCGTCGTTGCGGCTGTCCGCACGTATCTGGACGCCCGACGCCGGGCCGGTGCGCCGATGGACGCGTCGGCCGGTCTCTTCTGGCATCAACAGCGCGCGGGCCGGTACTCCCGCGTCATGATCGAAAAGCTCCTCGTCCGTGTGCTCCGACGAGCGGGCTTGAAGCCAGTGCACGGGCGAGCCGGGCCGCGGGTGCATGACCTGCGGCACGCCTTCGTCGTCCATCGCATGCTGGCGTGGTATCGAGCCGGCATCAATCCTCAAAGTCGGCTTCCGTACCTGGCCACTTATCTCGGGCACAAGGACATCACCTCGACCCTCGTGTATCTCACCATCACTCAGGAATTGCTGCAGCAGGCGAGCGAGCGTTTCCGGCAGCACAGTCGTCGCGTCCTCGACGGGCACGGAGAACACCGATGACGCCGCCCCGCTTTCCGCACCTGCTGCAAGCCTTCTTTCAGGACTGGATGGCGGCCCAGCGCAACCTCTCTCACCATACCGTGCTCTCGTATCGAGACACGTGGCGACTGTTTCTCCGTTTCGTTGCGGCGCGAAAAGGCCGAGCCGTTGCGCAGGTGGGGCTCACCGATCTGACCGAGGCCGAGGTCCTCGCCTTCCTCCGACATTGCGAAGAGGATCGCCACGCGTCGATCGGCACTCGGAATTGCCGTCTGGCCGCTCTGCGGGCGTTTTTTCGCTTCGTCGCGGATCGCGAACCAGCGATGGCCGCCGACTGCGCCACGATCCTCCGGATTCCGACGAAGCGAGCGTCCAAGCCGGCCTTGTGCTATCTCGACTCCGAGGAAGTCACCGCGATCCTCAATCAGCCCGATCGCGCAACGGCCGAAGGCCAGCGCGACCACGTGCTCCTCTCCTTCCTCTACAACACGGGGGCGCGGATTCAAGAGGCGCTCAACGTGTGTCCAGGCGCGCTCCGGCTGGAGCCGCCGATGCACGTCCGGCTCCTCGGCAAAGGACGCAAGGAACGCATCTGCCCGCTCTGGCCAGAAACGGCCGATCTGATTCATGCGCTGCTTCGGCGGCAGCCGCGAGCCGCGGCCGAGCCGATCTTTCTGAACCGGTTTGGTCGCCCCTTGGGTGCCGCAGGCGTGCGCTTCAAATTACATCAATACGTCGAGGCGGCGGCACGGCACCTGCCGTCGCTCCAATCAAAACACGTCTCGCCTCACACGTTTCGCCATTCGACTGCGGTCGCCTTGGTATCTGCTGGCGTCGACGTGACCGTCATTCGAAGCTGGCTGGGCCACGCGCACCTCGATACGACGAATCACTACGCGCGCGCCAGCCTGGATACCAAGCGAGAGGCGTTAGCACGCGTGGACGCGAGCGCCAGGCCGGGCAAACCCCCGCGCTGGAAACGCGACCCGGAACTGCTGGCGTGGCTCGACGCACTGTAACGACAGCTCCGAATAATGAGCGGGTACGATGGCCCATTCGGTCGAGAACACCGCCGAACGGGCCGTCATCTTCGCATTACGGGCAGCTGACCATTACCGGCGATCTGGGTGCCGGACAATTTGAAGAGCGGCGTCACGACGGCGAGCCGCTACGAACCCGAGATCAACCGCACGTACGCCGACCTGGCCCGCCACTATCGTGTGGTCGTCATTCCCGCCCGCGTCGCCACGCCGACCGACAAACCCAAAGTCGAGGTGAGTGTCCAGATCGCCCAGCGCTGGGTCCTGGCGGCGCTGCGCCACCGCACGTTTTTCACGCTCGCGGATCTGAACGCCGCCATTGGCGAGCGGGTCGACGCCATCAACGATCGGCCGATGAAGATCACCGGCGTCAGCCGGCGTGCCCTCTTTGAGCAGATCGATCGGCCCGCACTCACGGCCTTGCCGCGCACGCGCTATGAGCTGGCGGAGTGGAAGCCGTGTCGCGTCAACATCGATTACCACGTCGAGGTCGACCACAACTTCTATAGCGTGCCGTACCCGTTGGTGCACGAGCGGGTCGAGGCGCGCTTCACGGCGAGCACCGTCGAAGTCTTCTTCAAGGGCAAGCGCATGGCGTCGCACACCCGCCTCACCGGCCGCGGCCGATTTGCCACGCAGGTCGCGCACATGCCGCGGGCGCATCGGGCGCACGCCGAATGGACGCCATCGCGCCTCATCGCGTGGGCGGAACAGACCGGGCCGGCCACCGGGCGGCTCGTGGCGGGCATCCTCGAACGCCGCCCCCATCCCGAACAGGGCTACCGCGCGTGCCTCGGCCTCATGCGGCTCGGGCGCGTCCATGGGGCCGAGCGACTGGAAGCCGCGTGTGGACGGGCCGAGCGGCTGCGCTCGTATCGCTTCCGCACCGTCGAACACATTCTCCTCAACCACCAGGACCGGCTGCCGCTCGACGACGCGGAGCCGACCCGCCCGGCGCTGACGCACGAGAATCTGCGCGGCGCCGCGTACTACGCGCAACAGGAGGCCTATGCTGATGCACCCGACAATCGAGAAGCTCCACACGCTGCGCCTGATGGCGATGGCCGCGGCCTTTGATCAGCAACGCAGCTCGAGCCAGCACGCCGAACTGAGTTTCGAGGACCGCTTCGGGTTGCTGGTCGACACGGAATGGACCGCGCGCGAGCACCGGCGACTCACCCAACGCTTGCGGCAGGCGAAGCTGCGCTATCCGGCCTCGCTCGAGGATGTGGATTTCACCACCCCGCGCGGACTCAACCGCGAGGTGATCCTGAGTCTGGGTACGGGGAGCTGGATTCGTGACCATCACAATCTGCTACTCACGGGGCCCACGGGGATCGGAAAATCGTGGTTGGCGTCGGCCTTCGTCCAGAGTGCCTGTCGCCACCGCTTCACGGCGACCTACGTGCGTGCGCCGCGCTTACTCCACGAGCTCGCCGTCAGCCGCGGCGACGGATCGTATGCCCGGCTGCTGACGAAACTCGCGAAACTGGATCTGCTCGCGATCGACGACTGGCTCCTTGCGCCGCTCACCGACGCCGAGCGACGGGATTTGCTGGAAGTCATTGAAGATCGAAGCGAACGCCGCTCCACGCTCATCGCCAGCCAGCTGCCGCCGACGGCGTGGCACGCGGCGATCGGCGAGCCCAGCGTCGCCGATGCCATCTGCGACCGCGTGATCCATCACGCGCACCGGCTCACCCTCAAAGGGCCGACGATGCGCGACCCAGGCACCCGGCGCGGCACGAAGGGCACACCATGATCCACCGCGTGAGGAGCCCCCTTTCGGGGGATACCACGGGTCGGCCGACCGCGCGATCGTCGCTCCTGAGGCATCCTACGCGGTCGCCGAGCGACGAAGAGGCCTATGGATCGTGATCGGGATAGGGGGACACCTCGCGATGTCACCCCTCCCACACCACCGGGCATACGGGTCCGTACCACGGCGGTTCGGCCGGTTGAGCCGTCACGGTTGCTCGAGATAAGGCAGCCCGAGCGAGTCGAAGTAGGCACCGGGGAGCGCCCAGCACAGCGCCGCCGTCAGGGTCACCCGCCATGGTCCGCGATTGCTGCGAGCCGTGAGGATGGCATCCTTGGCGTTGACGCCTCGGTTCCGTAGCTGCCGGAAGCGGGTGCCGGGTCGCGCCCACTGTTTCCAGACGACGGCCCGAAGCCGTCGCCGAATCCACTTGTCAAGACGTCGGAGAATCGTGGGCGTTTCGCAGAAGCCGAAATACGCCCGCCACCCGCGTAAGTACGCGGCGAGTTCCTTCACCATCTGGCGCAGGCTCACACCACGCACCCGTCGGGTCAGCCTCCGGACTCGTGCTCGAACACGAACCAACGTCTTCTCGGCAAGGCGCCGTTTCGGTCGTTGGCCATGAGTAAAGCTGAAGCCCAGAAACGTTCGGTCCCGTCCTGCCGCCACCGCACTTTTCGTCGCATTGACGTTGAGTTTTAGCCGCGTCGTGATGAAGAGCGTGATGCTCGCCATCACGCGATGCCCCGCTCGCGCGCTGCGGACGTACACATTGCAGTCGTCCGCGTATCGAACGAAGCGGTGGCCGCGACCTTCGAGCTCGCAGTCCAACGCGTGCAGCACGATATTCGACAGTAACGGTGAGAGCGGTCCCCCTTGCGGGGTGCCCTCCTCCGTCGCACTGACCAAGCCGTTCTCCAAGACCCCCGCATTCAAGAACGCGCGGGCAAGCTTCAACACGCGTGTATCCGTCACGCGCTGAGCCAGGCGACCCATCAAGAGGTCATGGTTCACTCGGTCGAAAAACTTCTCGATGTCGAGGTCCACGACCCACCGATAGCCGCTCGCCAAGTGTCCTTGCGCGGCAGCTACCGCCTGATGCGCCGACCGCCCCGGCCGAAACCCGTAGCTGTGGTCGGAGAACGTCGGGTCGAAGATGGGCTGCAACACCTGCAGCACCGCTTGCTGGACAAATCGGTCGAGTACGGTGGGCACGCCGAGTTTGCGCACACCACCATCTGGCTTGGGTATCTCGACACGTCTGACCGGCGACGGTGTATAGGTGCCTTGCAGCAACTCCTCCCGATGCTGTGGCCAATGCGCCCTCAGGTAGTCCGGCAGTTGCTCGACGGTCATCCCGTCGATGCCCGGACTTCCCTTGTTCGCCTTGACGCGACGCAGCGCTTTCTTCAGGTTTTCTCGCTCACACACTGCCTCCATCACCGAGTTCGTGATTGCCGAGCGTTCGGGCTCGCGCTTCGCCACGACCGATTCGGCGCCTCCGCCGGCGGCGGACACCCGTGCGTCCTCCGTCGGAGTGAAGACCAGCTGGAGCTGTTCGGTCAGCCGCTGTTCGGTCATGAGTCCTGCGTCCTAATCGCCACTCCGTTTATCCCCGCGCGGGGACCGTTCGGGCCTTCGGCTCCGTTTCCGGCTCGGCCTATCTGTTGCTCCACCTTTCGGCGCTGGAGTGCCTCACTAGCCTTGCCGACGACGAACCTACTACGCCCTCTGCTGACTTCTGCACCGCGGTCAGGGACCCTTGCGGTTCCCTCAGTCCACGCGGACACGGTGCAGATCTCCCGAGGTAAGCTTGACCGCCTTCCCCGCACACCTGCCGAATCTACAGCCCTGGCCTTTGATGGATACGGGACTTCGCAGATACGGGCCTGCTCGTCCGACCAGAGATGCCTCATATTCGGTTTCTGTCCGTCAGGTCGCGGTTTTGCTTCCGCGCTTCTTTCAGACGGCACCTCGCGGCTACCGCCCTTGCGCCTCGCTAGCCCTTCGTCTCCACCAGACCTTGGGCAGAGGACTTTCACCTCCAAGCTGTCAAACATGCTCGGCACACCCGGACCTGTGGAAAACGCACACACCGCGTTTCCCACAAGGTCCTTGGACGGCGCAGAGAACGCGCCGCCCACAACGCTCCACAGGCCGTCATCTTTCTCGTGTTACGGATGAAGAACGAAGAGCATAAGATCAACGGCGCCCACCGATGCGGGCGTAGGAAGGAACTCGACACGACCATCCACGTCGTCGCTTCGCTCCGATGAGAGTGATCGGCTTGCCCGGAATCACTGATCACGATCTCCGGAATGGCCGTTCATCTTGGCCGGAATCAGCAGCTCCAGCAGCTCCTCGCCAAACTGGCAGCGGTGCAGCCGGCCGCGTGAACAAAAAATACGTCACCGTAATTCCGAAATGCGGTACTTAGTACCACCGACTTATCATGCGCTCTACTCATACGCTCACAATCTCTCTGCCGCCAGCGATGGTCGCCGACGTCGAAAAGGTCCGCCGCGCGGATCATCGGACCCGCGCGGAGTTGATCAGGGAGGCGCTGCGCGCCTACTTTGACGGGCGGTACCCGTCCGCAGCACCGACGCCCGCCGAACGCGTGAGCCTGCGCAAAGGTCGGGCGGAGATCCGCCGGCCGCTACGTCACTTACGATCAGCTCCTCGCTGTACTGGACTCTACGGGTCGCGCACCGCGCCGAATAATCTCTCGCAAAAAGTCCCGCTAAGGACCGCGCGCGGCTCCTCGCCGCGCTCGCGGAGATGCAGGACGACCCCTTCGCGGGCGATGTTGTGCGTCTCCAGGGCGAGGAGAACACTTGGCGCCGACGTGTCGGCAGCTATCGGATCCTCTTCGAGATCGACATCAGGGGGCTGACCGTCGATGTGTTGGACGTACGGCGCCGAACATCGACGACCTATTGAGCCCTCGCCATGACAACTTCCGGGAGGCCCGCCGACAAGCTGGGGAACCGCTACGGAATCACGCAGCAGCTCTCCGTACCGAAGGAGAGACTGGACAAGGTGTCCACGGCCTATCTGGACCAGCTCGCATCGGAAGACGTGCTCACATTCGATGGCCGTCGATACGGGTTCGGTCACGAGAAGACACCGTTGGTCGGTTCATCGCGCCAACACATGCACCGTCATGCTCGTCCCTCAGCGACCGTCGCGCCGCTCGATCACTTCGATCTCGCGGTTCGCGGTGATGTCGTTGAGCACCTGCGTGGCTCCGCTCGGCCAGCGCACCTCGATACGTCGGATGCCCGCCGCGGCGCCGAGGCCGAAATGCACCTGCCGGTCGCTCGCTGACTGATAGCTCGAGGCGGTCGAGGACACGGCCCACTGCGTATGGCCGTTCGCATCGACCACCGTGACGCGGGCCCCGAGACCATCGCGGTTCGAGGCCGTGCCCCGCAGCCGCAGCCGGAGCCATCCGTGGGCGTTCCCTCCATCGTTGCGCAGCACCGCCGGCGGGCTGTCGAGGTTCGCGACGACGATATCGATGTCTCCGTCGTCATCGAGATCGCCGAATGCCGCGCCCCGGCCTGCGGCCGCGCGCGCAAACGGCGGTCCAAGAGCGGCCGACACGTCCACGAACGACCCGCCGTCGTTGCGGAGCATCAGCGGCGGCTGCAGGTAGTCGTACCCCTGCCGCGCCCTCGTCACGCCATCGAGGACGTGGCCCTGAGCCACGAACAGGTCGCGGTCCGTGTCGTTGTCGAAGTCGACGAACTTCGTGCCCCAGCCGGAGAGCAAGGCCGTAGCCCGGCCGACGCCCGTCGTGTGAGTGGCGTAGTCGAACCGCCCATTGCCGGCATTGCGGTACAGCGCGTAGTGCTCCAGGCTGAGGGTCGTCACGATCAGATCGGGCCTCCCGTCGTTGTCGTAATCCTCGAAATCAGTGCCCATGCCGGCAAATGCCCGGCCGTCCTCGTCGTACGCCGTGCCGGCATCCAGAGCGACCTCGACGAACATCCCCTCTCCCGCATTGCGGAACAGGAACTGGCGCATCGAGTCGTTCGCGACGAACAGGTCCACCCAGCCGTCACCGTCGTAGTCGTTGAGGGCAACACCGAGGGCCTTGCCCTCCAGTGCCGCAATACCGCTCTCGCGCGAGACGTCGCTGAACGTGCCGTCGCGGTTGTTGCGGTACAGCAGGTTGGCAATGGGAGGGAACTGCTGAGGATGGCAGTAGGCGCGCCCGGTGCCGTCGGGGGCGGGACACGGGATGTTGGCTTCCCACGACCAGGAGAGATAGCGGCCGACGAAGAGATCGACCCAGCCGTCCTGGTCGTAATCCACGAACGCAGCGCTCGCCGACCATCCATCCGCGCCGACGCCGGCCTCGAAGGTCACGTCGGCAAACGTGCCGTCGCCGCGGTTGCGATAGAGCGTGTTGCCGCCGTAGCCGGTCACGTACAGATCCGCGTCCCCGTCGTTGTCGACGTCCGCGACGGCCGCGCCGAAATCGTAACGGTGGCCTGCGACACCGGCCTTCGTCGTGACATCGACGAAGGTTCCGTCGCCCCTGTTGCGATACAGGCGGTTCCAGAATCGCGCGTCGCGCTTGTCGGGCTGACGTGCAGACGTCATCTGCGCGTCGATGGCGGCGCCATTCGTGAAGAACACATCGAGACGTCCGTCGCCGTCGTAGTCGAGCAGCGCAACGCCGCCGCCCATCGTTTCCGGAAGGAACTTCGCGGAGGTCTTCGAGGCCGCATGGCGGAAGGCGATGCCGCTCGATCCCGTGATATCGGTGAACTGCGGTTCGACCCGTGGTCCCGCCAGCGCGAGGCCAGCGAGCGCAACGATCAGGCCCGGCAATCGCGTCACTCCCGCCGTTCCTTGGGTGCCCGGGCCGAGGCGGCCTCGAACGCTTTCAGCGCGCGAGTCGCATCGTCGAGCCGGCCGAGCCGGCGGTACGCCTGCGACAGCAGATAATGCGCCGCCGCGTAGTCGGGGTCGAGCGCAGTCGCCTGCGCGAGCCACTTGAGGCTGACATCGGGCCGCCCGAGCTTCACGAGCGCCTTGCCCGTGAGAAAGAAATTGCGGGGATCATTGGGATTCCGCTGCGCGGCCTCGGCGCCTGCATCGAACGCCTTGCGGTGCTCACCCTGCTTGATGAGCAGATCGGCATAGTTCGCATAAACGACGTCGTACCGCGGCTGGTCGGTCTGCGCGATCTCCATGGCCTCGAGGTAGTGACCCGTCGCCCGGGCTGGGTCGCCGAGCGCTTCGAGGGTGAGCCCGAGGTTGTCCCAGGCCTTGTAGGCGCGCGAATCGAGGACGATGGCGCGGCGGAAGGCACCGGCGGCCTCCTGGTGGCGCCCCTGCTGGTAGTAGATTCGACCCAGGTCGTAGGGGATCTCCGCGTCGTCGGGTGCTTGCTTCGCGGCCGCGTGCAGCGTGTCCTCGGCCTCGCGGTCACGAGCCGCCAGATAGAGGGCCTTCGCCCGGACCTTGAGCGTGGGCACGCTCGTGGCGTTCAGCGCGAGGAGGCGATCGAGCGTCTCGAGGGCACCGGTCACGTCCTGCGCGAGGAGCTGTGACTGGGCCAGGCCGAGGAGCAGGGATTCAGTAGCACCGCACTCGGATAGTGCGCTCGTGAAGAGCGCGCTTGCCTCGCGATACTGCCGGCCCTCGTAGGCCTGCCGGGCTAGCGAGAGAAGGCTCTGACACGGCTGACCGGCCGCCAGCAGTGCCAGAGCGACACCCCACATCACGGTCATTTGTGAGTCTGTCAGTCGGTCAGTCGGTCAGTCTCTCACGCACATCACAGTCACTTGTGAGTCTCTCAGTCGGTCAGGCTCTCAGGCAATGACAGCTTCCTGACTGACTGACTTGACTGACTGACTGATAGACACGCCTCTTCACCAGTGAGCTCAGAACGTCCCCCGAAGCGACAACTGAATGCGCCGCGGGCCTTGTGCTACGCCGAAGATCCTTCCGAAGTCCGCGCTGGCCAGGTCGGTGTTCGGTCCACCCAGGCCCGATCGGTTCAGGATATTGATGAAGTCGGCCCTGAACTCTACGCTTCGACCTCCGCCGGCCGACACCCGTTTCAGCAACCCGAAATCTTCGGTGTACAGCGCCGGTCCGCGCACCGAGAGCATCGGCGGTGCCGTCCCGATGCGCGCGGGAATGCCCTGCGGCGTCAGTGGCTGCGTCGTGAAGGCAGCCGGGTTCAAGTACGGCGTGCCGCGAGCCGTATCGGTCGAGCCCCCGTCGTAAATGACGGGATCACCTCCCGCGACGACGTCGGGACGAATCGGGTAGCCGGCGCCGTTCAGACGGCTGTCGGTGATGGCGAGCGTGCCGCCGGCCCGATAGTTGTGGATGCCAGTCAGCGTCCATCCCCCGACGATGTGCCCCAGCACGCCGCCGACATCGATCCGCTTGCCCGGACCGATGGGCAGCTCGTATATCCAGGTCACCTTCAGGAAATGTGGGACGTGCCGGCCGCCCGCGAGCGACCACTCGTCACCCGTCCCGTCCTGCTTCAACACGTTGTCCTCGGTCTTCGACAGCGTGTACGCCACCAGCAGTGCGACGCCCTGGGTGAAGTGACGCTCGATCGTTGCCTGAAGCGAGTTGTACCGCGTCTTGCCCTTGAAGTTGTTCAGGAACGTCACGCCGGTGAACTGCGGATACGGGCGCAGCGCCTGCTGGACGGTTCCGGCGAAGCCTGGATAGGGCACCGCGATACCAAGCTGCGGCTGGTTCGCCAGCGGGCTGAACAACAGGTCGCCATACTGCGTCAGGGCCGCGAACGGGATGCGGTTGATCTGGCTGTCGAACGGGAGGTCGCGCCCCTGCGCGCCGATGTAGGCGATCGTGGACGAGAAGCTCGCCGGGAGCTGCTGCCGCACGGTGACGTTGAAGTTGTGATACTTCTCCCGTCTCGCCTCGTCACCCGTGATGACCGTGATGCCCTGGTTGTTCCTCTGCGCAGGATCGCGGTTGGGCAGCGTGCCGGCGAAGTCGGGGTAGCGCTCCCTCAGGTACATGACCGGATCCTGTGCGTTCGGCGTCGGACGCGTCGCCCGATTCACTGCGATTGTGCCGTTGTAGCCCGTCGAGTCCAGGCCGCCGAACTCGCCGTCGCTGTACGCCGTCGCTGGGCGGTTGCTGACACTGTAGCCGCCGCTGATCGCGAGCTTTGGCGAGACCGCGTAGACAGCGCCCAGGCGCGGCTGAAACTGCCCGTAGTACGGGTCGATGAAGGTCTTGCGACCTTCCTCGTCCGCGAAGCGTAGCGCGCCGGGGAGGTTGCCCGCTCGCGGGTTCGGCCGCGTGAGGTCGCCGTTGGTCACGAACCCGCTGGCTTCGTAGAGCCCGTGGATGATCTGCCAGCGCAGGCCGAGATTCAGCGTCAGGTTCGGCGCCAGCTTGTAGTCGTCCTGCACGTAAAAGGAGTAATCGCGCTCCCGATAGTGCGTGTTCACGGCCTGCACGGCACGGTCGGACGTCGCGACCGCCCCGAGGAGGAAGCTCGCATAGGTGTGGCCGGTCGTCTGATCGAACCCCGGCAGGTTCGTCTGGGCCGGCGAGAAACTGAAGTTCGCCGTGGCATCCGGCAGGTCGTTGTCGACGAAGTAGAAGCGCCCTTCGAAGCCCGTCTTGATGTTGTGCTTCCCGCTGATGATGGTCAGGTCGTCCTGGACGATCCAGCTCCCCTCGTGGCTCAGGCCGCGCGAGTTCGATCCGAAGTTCCCCATCCCGCCCAGAATCGCCGCCCCGCCCATCGCGAGCCGCGGGAAGGTCGTGTCCGGCATGTTCTGCAGGCCGATGGTCGAGGGCCAGCCTCGGTTGAAGTGCACGCTCTTGTTGTCGTTGTCGAACCGGTTGTAGCCCAGCGCGAACCGGTGCAGCAGGTTGTTGCTGATCACCCAGTTCTCCGAGCCCCTCACCAGCCAGCTCGGGGTCTTCTGCAGTTGATACAGGTTCGTGGGGCTGCCCGGCGGCAGGCCGTAGCGCCCGCCGATGGAATTGTTGCGTTGCCGCCACTCGCGATTCACGTAGAACGAGGCCTTGTGGCGCGTGCTGATCACCTGGTCGAACTTCATCGCCAGCGTCTTCTGATCGAACACCGGGCAGCACCCGCTGAGCGTCGGCTGATTGTTCAACAGGCGGTCGAGCTGCGGGCGATCCCAGAGCCCCTGCTCGATCGTGTTGCGCGCGACGGCATCCCACAGCGCGCGCGGAATCTGGTTGTCGGGGAAGGGATCCCGCGCGACTCGGCCGTCGACCACACGAGTCGAGCGTGGGTCGTAGATCTGACCGAACCGCACCGGCCGCCCGAGCGCGTCGGTGCCGACGACCGTCCCCGAGCGCGCGTCGCTCGTATAGGCCGGATCGAGGAGACGTGAGAAGTCGCCGTTCTGGAACTCAGGCGTCGGCAGCGTGCGAAAGGCGGTCGAGAGCTGGTTCTCCTCGTGTGTCTTCTCGAACGTGACGAAGAAGAAGCTCCGATCGCGGCCCTTGTACAATTTTGGCAGCGTGATCGGCCCGCCCAGCGCGAGCGCCCAGTTCTGCAGCTCGCGCGTCGGCTTGGGCTGGCCGGTGGCCTTGCTCACGAAGCTCCGCGCATCGAACGCGTCGTCCTGCAGGTAGTACGCACCCGCGCCATGGAGCTCGTTCGTCCCCGACTTGACCACGAAGTTCGCGACGGCGGTCTGGCCGCCGCCGTACTCGGCGCCGATCGTGCCGGTCTGGAGCTTGAATTCCTCGACCGCCTCGGTCGGCGGAGACATCTCGTTGTTGCTGCCGCCCTGCAGGTTGCGCCCGAGCGGCATGCCCTCGATGAGGATCTCGTGCGAGTAGTTGCGGCCGCCGTTGATCGATCCTTCGAAGGTACTGCCGACGCTGCCCGGCAGGCTCGAGAAGATGAACTGCTGGATCTGCCGCTGGCCGTCGAAGACGGGCACGGGCCACGTCTGGTACTCCTTGTTCGAAACGTACCGTCCGATCTCGGCGGTGCCGGTCTCGATGGCCGGCGCCGCGACCGTCAGTTCCTCGGTGATCGCGTCGACCTGCAGCTGGAAGTCGAGCGTCAGTGTCTGCGCCGCGCGCAGCGTCACATCGCTGGCCACGGCGGGCCGGAACCCGGCGGCCGAGACATGGACCCGGTACCGGCCGCTGGCCAGGTAGGGGATGACGTAGACGCCGGCGTCGGTGGTCGTCGCCTTCGACTCGACATTCGTTTCGATGTTGGTCGCGACTATCGTCGCGCCGACGAGCACCCCACCCGCGGTGTCGGTGACCGTCCCGTTGAACTGCGATCGCGCGACCTGTGCGGAGGCAGTGGTGCAGGCAATCAAGAAGCCGAGGGTCACGGCGACCCCGACGCAATATCGAGAGCCGTTGCCCATGTCGCTCTCCTCCTCGGGTTGGTCGTCTCGCGGCGCCCGATGGCGCAGGCATGCAGCGGCTGGGGCGCTGCTCGCAGCCATCACACAAGAGGGGCAGTGGTCGTGTGAGCAAAGTATAGCACGGATCCGGACGCATATCAAGGTCAGGAACCGACCCTACCTCGCCTCGTCGCTGGCGCCTCGCCAGACCGACATCGGTCGCCGGAGATCATCTGCCCGGACCACGACCTGATGCTCGTGGACAGGATCCAGTAGCACGATCGCCGGACGCCGCCTCGGGAGTTACCGGAGCGAGCGGCTGGCACATCGGCTTGGAGACCGAGACGTACATAATGTTGGGCTCTCGACCGTAGCGCTGTCCCCAGAAGCGCCCAAATCCCTCGGCGTTGGCCTGAGTCACATGTTCGTCCTTTACATACCAACCGGCATAGACCGGGTTCATGGCGGCATAGAGTCCACGCTTGACACACTCGTGAATAAAGAAGTTTCCGACCGGTGTTGCGATGGAGATCGTTCGCGCGAAGGATGGCGACATTCAGGAAGCCCTCGCGGAGGCGTACGAGAAGAAAGCGATTCCAGGAAACCAAATTCTCGCGATCCGCCGCATCATCGAGCTGCGCAATGTCAAGGGCAAGGGGATGGACCGAGCCGCACGTCCGGCGTCCCAGCCGAAGAAACGTGTCACAGCAGAATCGTTGGTACGCGCGTACCGCAAAGAGACGGAGCGCCAGAAGCTTTTGGTGAAGAAGGCCACCGTGAGTCAGAGCCGCCTGCTCTTCGTGATCAACGCGCTGCGGCGGCTTGCGGGTTCCGAATATTCTGACCAAGTCCTGCTCAGAAAAGGTCCCCCCTGCCGGGGGCGGTGTCGTCGTCGTCGGTTTCTGGGTTAGGCCGCCTTCTCGATCGCCACGCGGAATCCGAGCGCTTCGAGTTGCCGAACGTGTCGACGGACGGCCCGTTTGGTATGCCGGCGATCGAAGTAGTCGGCTCCCATCTCGCAGTAGGTGACGCCGCGCGCATCACGTAGAAGGCGATCTCGAGGATCTGGTGACCCACGGCAACGACTGCTTTCTTGTGTCCCGCATACCGCTTGATGCGGTGATACTGTGCCTGAAGCGCTGAGCGGTTCTTGCGCATCGCGGCGAGGCCGGCTTGCACCAGGCTCGCTCGCAAGTATTGATTGCCGTGGCGCGTCTTACCGCTGCGACGTTTACCGGCACTCTCATTGTGCCCTGGACACATCGCCGCCCAGCTGCAGAGATGGCCGGCAGTGGGGAACCGGCTCATGTCCCCGCCGGTCCGCCACGATACTGATCGCGCCAATGCGGTCGACACCTGGAATCGTGTCCAGCGCCGTCAGCATCGACTCGAACGCCACGAGCCGGCGATCGATCTCGGTGGTCAGTTGATCCAGCGCCTCGTCCAAGAAGTCGATCTTGGTTAAGACTTGCTGGATCAGAAACGCATGATGGGATCGAAAGCGTCCCTGCAAGGCTCGCTCGAGCTCGGGCAATTTCTTGCGGAGCTTCCCGCGCGCGAGATCCGCGAGCACGGCGGGGTCGGTGGTGCCGTCGATCAGCGCGCGCAGCATCGCCCGCCAACTGACTCCCATCACATCGGTGATCACGGTCGTGAGCTTCAGGCCGGCGTCTTCCAGAACCTTGCACAGCCGGTTCACTTCTTGGCTCCGATCGCGCACCTGTTGCACCCGATAGCGCGTCAGGTCGCGGAGCTCACGAATCGCCGGCGATGGCACGAAACTCGACGACAACAGCCCGCACTCGAGGAGTTGCGCCAGCCACTCGCTGTCCTTCACGTCCGTCTTCCGCCCAGGCACGTGCTTCAGCGTGTGCATGTTGATCAAGAGCAGGGTGAAGACGTCTTCCAGCACGTATTACACCGGCTTCCAATAGACGCCCGTGCTCTCCAATGCGGCATGGGTGACCCCAGCCCCTTGCAGCCAGTCGCGCAAGTCGAGGAGATCCCGGGTCATGGTGCCGAAGGTCTGCGTCTCGATTCGGCGGCCACCCGAGTCGTGGGAAACGCGCATCGTGGCGACAACGGTCGCCTGATGCACATCCAAACCTCCGCAGCCCCTCATCACAACATCCATGCGTCCTCCCTCAATCGGGTCGGAGGAGCGTGACGTGGGCAGATTCTGCTCGGCGTGCTCGCGGCAACAATACGGGGTTCCTCACGCTCCCGCGTCAGACTTTTCGCGGACTTGATCGGTACCAATGTGGAAACGCGACGTCTCCGACCCGCGTTGACGATACCCGACCTTTTCATGGCACGGGGTGAGCCCCCGCTCGTGAAGACTTTCCGGAAATTCTGACCACCTGCCGGTAGCCCTATCGGGTCAGAAGATCGTCGGAGATTCGGCTTCCGACGAGGGAAAGGATGGTCGACATGCTCAAGCGACACGAGATTCAGGTTCTGCGGCGCGCGGAGCACACGTGGAGCGAGATCGCAACGCTCAGCGGCGTCTCCGAGAAGACGGCTCGACGGATCGCGGCGGAAGACGGCGTCACCAGCGTCGATAGCGCGGCCGAGCGCGCCCGCCGACAGGTAAGCCGCCCATCGAAGGCGGAGGCGTACCGTGACGTGTTGGTGAAGGCCCTGACCGAGGATCCGGCGTTGCGATCGGTCGAGTTGCTGCATCGCGCCCGTCTGGCGGGCTACACGGGCGGCAAGAGCGCCGTGTATGCGCTGGCGCAGACGCTGCGGGTCCGGACCGTGACACCGCTGGTGCGATTTGAAGGCCTGCCGGGTGAGTTTTCGCAGCACGATTTCGGCGAGGTCTGGGTCGAGTATCAGGACGGCACCGAGGAGAAGGTGCACTTCTTTGCCTCGCGGTTGAAGTACTCGCGCTGGGTGGAGGTCACGCGGGTCCCTGATGAGCGCGTCGAAACGCTCGTAAGTGCGCTGGTCGAGCATCTCGCCGCCTTCAGCGGCATTCCCTTGGTCACCGTCTTTGATCGGCCGAAGACGATCGCCCTGAAGTGGGGGCGTGACGGCGTCGTCACCGAATGGAATCCGACGTTTGCCGGCGTCGCTCGATCTCGGCATCGGCGTCGAGGTGTGCTGGCCGTATCGTCCACAGGAGAAAGGCAGCGTCGAGAATCTGGTCGGGTGGGTCAAAGGGTCGTTTTTCAAACAG
Organism: Vicinamibacteraceae bacterium; assembly: GCA_050742275.1. Taxonomy (GTDB): domain Bacteria; phylum Acidobacteriota; class Vicinamibacteria; order Vicinamibacterales; family Vicinamibacteraceae; genus WHTT01. The sequence continues at coordinate 623 of JBOGIN010000717.1, read as the reverse complement.
CGGCGCTTTCTCGACCGTGCGGATCTCAAGCGACAGCTGCGCGAGTGGCTGACCGACGCGAATACGACGCGGCCATCGCGGGCGACTGGCGTCCCGCCGGCCGCGCGCATCGCCGAGGATCGCGCGCGGCTGCGTCCGCTGAAAGTGGCGCCGGGGGATCTGGCTTTGCGGGTCCCGGTGAGTGTCTCCCCGACCGGCGTCGTGATGCACGACGGCCATCCCTACTCGATGCCGCCCGACGCGATCGGCTTGCCGGGGACGCTGTATCTTTATCGCGATCGCGTGCGGCTCATCGCGGGCCGCTTCAGCGCCGACCACGCGCGCCAATTCCAGCCGGGGGACGGCTCGATCCTGCCCGAGCACCGGGCGCAGCGCGTGGCCGCCGTTTCGGGCAAGCGCGCGCGTCGCTAGCTGCAGCGCCAGCATCTCATCGATCTTGGGGCGGCGGCGCTCGCGTATCTTACCGAGCTGACCCATCGACGCCCGCGCACGTGAATTCACGAAGTCGAGCGCTTGCACGAACTCCTGCAAACGCACGGCGATGCGGCCTTGCGCGCGGCGTTCGAGCGTGGGCTCGCCGAGCAGGCGATCGGGGTCGAGTACATTGCGCACTTGCTCGGCAC
>JBOGIN010000716.1:0-2686 GCA_050742275.1 Vicinamibacteraceae bacterium | reverse complement strand
GGGTGCAGCGGGTGACGCAGGAGGGGCTCCAGATCGTCAATCGGCGTCGCCGCGCCCGAACAGGCTGGCTCTACGGCGCCATCGACGCGCCTCCGGCCTTGCAGCCGTTCCACGGGTGGATCATCGTGCGCGGCTGGTGCTGCGCCGAGGACGGCGCGCCTGTCACGGTCGTTCTCTCCGCCGCCGGCCGGCAGGTCGAGGCCGTCGTGCCCTCTCTTCCGAGGCCGGATGTTGCCCGCGCTCATCCCAAGCTGCCGGGGGGCGACCGCGCGGGGTTCGAGGCCTTCGTCAGAGCGTTCGATTTGCCCGAGCGCCGCCTGGTCCTTCTCAAGTGCACCGCTCGCGTGATCCAGAACGGTCGAGTCAAGGAGGCCACGCTGGATACGGTGCCGGTGGTCCGTTGGCGACCTGGGCGCCGGATGCTCCCGCGCTTCGCATACCACGAGGTGTGGAACGAGTCTGCTCGCAACCTGAGCGATGCCCGTGTATCGGTCGCAGGCTACGACGACGAGGCGGAGTGGAACCGGAGTGGCGAGGATACCGCCTCGCACGTGGCCGAGCTGACGGGCCTCGGGGCCGACGATGTCGTGCTGGAGATCGGCTGCGGCGCGGGCCGCGTCGGCGCGAAGCTCGCGCCGCGCTGCCGCCAGTGGATTGGCGCCGATGTGTCGACGAACATGCTGCACTACGCGCGCACGGCGCTCGGCGGCTTCGAGAACGTGTCCTTCGTGCGTCTCAATGGTGTGGATCTTCACGGGATACGTGATGAGTCCATCGACGTCGTGTACTGCACGGCGGTGTTCATGCATATCGACGAGTGGGACCGCCATCGCTACGTTGCGGAGGCCTTCCGCGTGCTCCGCCCGGGCGGACGCCTGTATATCGATAACTTTGGTCTGAGCGGTGACAGGGGCTGGAGCCTGTTTCTGGAGATTTCGAAGGTCGATGCCGCCCTGCGGCCGCCCAACGTGAGCAAGTCGTCCACCGGCGAAGAGCTCCAAATCTACGGCGAGCGCGCCGGGTTCACCGGTATTCTGATCGAACGGGCGTCGCTGTTCGTCGCGATGATTGGCCGGAAGCCAGCGCCGGCCGGCAACGGGCAGCCCGCGTCTTAAGTAATAGGAATCGTTCGCGATCGGCGCCCTTCAGGGCCGCCGTCTCTGGGACCGGGGAACGCTCATGATCGAGCTGAGTAACTACGAGCTGCAGAAGACCCCTGAGAAGCCGCCAGCTTCCGGCATGCCAGGCTCGGCCCTGGCAAAGGTTGGCGCGGTCCTTCTGTTCATCGTCCTGGTTGTTGCGGGCTACTATCTCTACAGGACACGGCCGTGGTCGCGGGCGGACACGCCTCAGACGGAGGCGCGCCCCCCTGCGGACACACCGCTGGCGACGCCAAAGCCTACGGGCCTGGGGCAGCCAGCCGAGCCGGTGGACGTGCCGCCGCTGGCCAGCGTGGACGCCCTCGATACGCTCATCCGCAAGCTCGTTGGTCCGCTCTCGTCGCAGCCACAGCTCGCCGCGCTGCTCACCTCCGACGACCTCGTGCGCCGCTTCGTCGTCTCGATTGACAACATCGCCCGCGGCGTCGCCCCGACCAATCAAGCGCGAGCGGTCGCGCCCAAGGGCGATTTCTCCGTGCAGGCCAGCGGCAAGCAGACGACCATCGACCCGCGGTCGTACGAGCGCTACAACGGGATCGCCGCCACGGTCGCGTCGCTCGATGCCGACGGGCTCGCGCGGCTCTACACGACCCTCAAGCCACGACTCGACGAGGCATATCGTGAGCTTGGTGGCCCGAGCGACAACTTCGACGCCGCGATAGAGCAGGCGCTGGTCCGCCTCCTGGCCACGCCGGACGTGACGGAGCCCATCGCGGTGCGGCAAGGGAGGGGCGTCAACTACGTCTACGCGGACGAGAACATCGAGGCGCTGCCGGCCGCTCAGAAGCAGCTCATTCGCATGGGACCTCGGAATCGGGAGACCATCCAGCAGAAGCTGCGCGAGATCGCGCTCGCGCTCGGGATCCCCGAAGACCGGCTTTCCGGGAGCACGTAAGTCACCGGGAAGGGCACGAAGGATTTCACCACGAAGGGCACGAAGAGCACGAAGTTTGAAGAACACGAAGCCGTGATTTGAAAGCCGATTGACTTCGTGTCCTCTTGTCTTCGTGCCCTTCGTGTCCTTCGTGGTGAAGCCTTCGTGTTCTTCCAGATCTTCGTGGTCGGCTCACCACGCAAGCCGCGCCGTCAATTGCATCCTGCGCGGAAAGCCACCCTACGAGCGCAAGAGACGTGTCGGCACTGGCGCGTGCTAGCATAAAAGGTTCGTACGCGCGCGGCGCCTGCATGATGAGCTCTGCGACGACCCCCACCTCGCTTCGCACGATCCTGGCGATTGCCGCTGACCTGGTCGGGTTCACGAGACCGGAGGGCGGATTCTCCGGCCTTTCAGCAGCTGCCAAGGCCCTGGCGCTGGCTGCTGCGGCAGGCCAGCGTCCGATTCTCGCCGTTGTGCCTGCCGACCGCGACATCGAGCCACTCGTCGCGGATGCTCGATTCTTTCTACGCGCCCTGGCACGGGCGTCCGACGATGAGGCCGCGCGGCGCGTGCTTCCGCTTCCCTCGCCCGAGGTAGATCCGTACCGCGGCCTTGCGCCGCACTTCGACGTGGCGGCGGCGCGCGCCCG
>JBOGIN010000715.1:0-3192 GCA_050742275.1 Vicinamibacteraceae bacterium | reverse complement strand
GCGCTCAAGCTGGCGTTGACGCTCGACGCGAAGCTGAGCCGGGCGCCAGGCGAGCGAACGCAGATTACGGGACCCGCGGCCCAGCGTGCCGTGCACCGGCAGCGCGCCGGCTTCGACGCCATCCTCGTCGGGATCGGCACCGTCCTCGCCGACGACCCCTTGCTCACGGTTCGCACCGCGCCGGCGCCCCGAGTGGCGCCGCGCCGTATCGTGCTCGACACGGAGGCGAGGCTGCCACTCGACGCACGGCTGACATCGAGCGCAGCCTCCGGGCCGCCGGTCTGGGTGTTCACCAGCGGTTCGGCTGACACGACGCGCACGCAGGCGCTGGAGGCGCGCGGCGTGCGGGTCCTCCGCGTGCCGGCGACCGCCGGCACGCTCGATCTGCGCGCAGTGCTCGACACGCTCGCCGAGGAAGGCGTTCAGGATGTGCTCTGTGAGGGCGGCGGCCAAGTCGCCGCGTCACTGCTCGCGGCCGATCTGGTCGAGCGTATGCACCTGTTCTACGCGCCGCTGATCTTCGGAACGGGCGTCGACGCCTTCCCGTTCGGGAGGCCAGCCACGTTTGGTGACCGCTGGCGGCCGTGCCGCACCCGTCGCTATGGCCGAGATGTCCTTCTAACGCTCGACCGCGCCCGTATGGCAAGCCTACACTGAAGATCCCTGCTGTTGCGGTGGGTTCGTGTGGAGCCGCCAGATCCCACACGACGCTCGGCGCGCTCCAGCCGCGTGACGCGCATATGACAGCAGTTAAACGAGGTCGAGCGCCAACCGCAGGGCGCGCTTCAAATCGTGGACCTTCGCGCGGGAGAGTGAGCCCACGTAGTCTGTCAGATCGGAACGCCGAAGACTCACCAAATTGTCGCACGTGATCCAGCACGCGTGCTTGAGCCCTTCAGCCGGGCCCACCGCGACCTGTGTGGTCAGACCTTCGCCGTGCGAATAGACCGGAGCGCAGATGACCGTCGAGAATGATGTCTTCAGCAATGCCTCACGACTCACCACGACGAAAACGCGAGACTCCCGCTTGTCACCGCGCGGCTTGCGCACCCGGTACAAGTCGCCACGTCGCATCGCACACATCGGGCTCGGCTAATCGTCGTCTTCCCACGCGGCTTGGTACTCGAGCACGTCCTCCGCCTCGGCATTCAGGCGCTCTGCCGCCGCGTTGATCCGTGCGATATCCTGCTCCTGTGCCGCGGTCCGCTGCTTCCGGCGGAAATGTCGTCGAAGGACGCGCTCGATGTAGGCCGACCGTGATTCGCGCGTTCCCGCATGGCGGGCGAGCTCCCGAAGCAGGCCCTCCGAGAGTGTGATAGAAGTCTTCTTTTTCATACCTCAATACATACCACCATGGACCTGTCCCGTCAAGGCAGTTGGCTACCATGGCAGACGTGGCGGCAAGCGCCACCAAAGACGAGCGCTCCGACCGATCCTTTGCGCGCCAGGCGATTGATGCTGTTAGATTCGGCTCTTGCGACATTGATTTCTGCGGCTGATGGTCGAGTGTTCACCGGTATAATCGAAGAAGTTGGAAACATGGCGGGCGTCGAGCAGCGCGATGGCCGGCTTCGGCTGGCCTTCAGCGCGGCAAAGGTCCTGTCCGGTCTCGAGGCGGGAGACTCGATCGCCGTCGATGGCGTCTGCCAGACGGTCACCGAGCGAACGCGCGACGGCTTCGTGGTCGACACGATCGAGACGACGTTGTCCCGCACCACGCTCGGCGAGCTCCGGCCCGGAGACCCGGTCAACCTCGAACGCGCGCTGGCCGTCGGGGACCGGCTCGGCGGCCACCTGGTGCAGGGGCATGTCGACGCGGTCGCCACGGTCCGCGCGGTCGTGCCGCGAGCGGGCGACGTGCTGCTCGATGTGGCCGTGCCCGAAGAGGTCGCCGAGGTGACCGTGCTGCACGGTTCGATCGCCATCAACGGCGTCAGTCTGACCGTAAACGCGCTGCCGGAGCCCGACGTGGTCCAGGTCGCGCTGATTCCGTACACGTACGAGCACACCACGCTCTCTCGGCTGCGCGCCGGTGATCGTGCCAACGTCGAGGCGGACCTGTTCGGCAAGTTTGCAGTGCACTACATGAGGCGGCGGGCCGCTGAAGGGGTATGACGTCCAACGAGCCAGCGGGAAACCGTGCATCTGTGGACGCTGCGGCAATGGGGTGTGGAGGGGCAACCCGGAACCCGGAACTCGGAACCCGTAAACCGGAGCCGACATGCCGTTCGATCGGGTCGAGGACGCGATCCAGGACATCCGCGATGGCAAGATGGTCATCGTGGCGGACGACGAGGACCGTGAGAACGAGGGCGATCTCGTGTGCGCGGCGGAGCTGGTCACGCCCGAGATCATCACGTTCATGGCGAAGCGCGGGTCGGGCCTGATCTGCGCGGCGATCACACCCGACCGTGCCGATGCGCTGGGCCTCCAGCCGATGGCGGATCAGAACCAGGACGTGCGGGGCACCGCGTTCACCGTCTCGGTCGACGCGCACCCTCGGTTCGGCGTGACCACCGGGATCAGCGCGGCCGACCGCGCGCGCACCATCCAGCTGCTCGCGGATCCCGCGGCCGGTCCCACGGACTTCAACCGTCCCGGGCACATCCATCCGCTGCGCGCCGTTCCCGGCGGCGTACTGCGCCGCGTCGGCCAAACGGAGGCGTCCGTCGACCTCGCCCGGCTCGCCGGCCTCGAGCCGGCCGGCGTGATCTGCGAGATCATGAACGACGACGGCACGATGGCGCGCCGCCCCGAGCTCGAGGAGTTCACGAACCAGCACGGTCTCCGTTTCATCACCGTCGCGCAGATCGTCGCGTACCGCCTGCGCCACGAGCGGCTCGTCCACCGTATCGCCGAGGCCGCGCTGCCCACGCCGTACGGCGACTTCCGCGTGATCGCGTTCCAGAACCACGTCGATCACCGCGAGCACGTGGCGCTCGTGAAAGGGGACATCGCCGGCCGGGAAGACGTGCTCGCACGCATGCACTCCGAGTGCATGACCGGAGACGTGTTTCATTCGATGCGCTGCGACTGCGGCGAGCAGCTGCACGCGGCGATGCGGCGGATCGATGAGGCGGGGTACGGCGTCGTCGTCTATCTCCGCCAGGAAGGTCGCGGCATCGGGCTGGCCAACAAGATCCGCGCGTACGCGCTCCAGGACCAGGGCCAGGACACGGTCCAGGCGAACGA
>JBOGIN010000714.1:0-5002 GCA_050742275.1 Vicinamibacteraceae bacterium | reverse complement strand
GAGTGCTCGACTGCGCCAAGGCCAATGGGAAGATCGCGGCCATGCAGGCGGAGACGGTATCGGAGGCGAGCAAATGGATCGATCGCGGGGCGCGGCTGCTGGCCGTCGGCATCGATATCAACGTGGTTGGCAAGAGCTTTCTACGAATGCGCGAGGAGTTTGGCTCGCTCGCGGTTTCGCCCAGGAGGACGGCATGAAGATGTACATCGACGGGCGGGAAGTCGATTCGCCGGAGATGACGCCGGTAGTCTCGCCGTACACTGGCGAGACCTTTGAGTGCATTCCCCAGGCGACGCCCGAGCAAGTCGAACAGGCGCTGGCCGCGTCGGTGCGCGGGGCGGCCGCGATGGGCCACTTGACGGGATACGAGCGCAGCTTGATCCTAATGCGGGCCGCCGACCTGCTCGCCGCCCAGGTCGAAGACATCGCGCACACGATCAGCCTGGAGGAAGGCAAGCCTCTCGTCGAGTCGCGTGGCGAGGTCGGGCGCATGCCGGACCTGCTGCGGCTGTGCGCCTTTGAGGGGTCGCAAGTCCGAGGCGAAACGCTGCCGGTGGATGCGCAATCGGGCGTCCGAGGCAAGCTGGCATTCACGCTGCGCATTCCGTGCGGCGTGGTGGTGGCGATAACTCCGTTCAACTATCCGTTGCTCCTGGTCCTGCATAAGGTCGGCCCGGCCCTGGCCGCCGGCAACGCGGTGATTCTGAAGCCGGCGAGCCAGGCCGCGCTCACGGCTCTGAAACTCACCGACATCTTCCGGCGCGCAGGCCTCCCGGAGAACGGCCTGCAGTGCATCACCGGCCCGGGGAGCATGATCGGCATGAAGCTGTGCTCCGACTCCCGCGTCCGCAAGATCAGCTTCACCGGCAGCACCACCGTGGGCCGGGCCATTACACAAGTCGCGGGCGTGAAGAAGCTGTCGCTCGAGCTGGGGTCCAACGCGCCGCTGATCGTGCTGCGCGATGCCGACATTGCGCAGGCGGCCGAGGCTACCGCGGCCGGAGGCTACGTCAACGCCGGGCAGGTGTGCATCTCGACCCAGCGGATTCTGGTCGAGAAGGAAATGTACGGCGATTTCCTCGATGCGCTGAGGCCATCCGTAGAGGCCATCAAGGTGGGTGACCCCCTCGACGAAGGCACCCGCCTGAGCGCGATGGTTTGCGAGAAGGAGGCCGAACGGGTGGGTGCATGGATCGAAAAGGCCGTGCGCGAGGGCGCTCGCGTGATCACCGGAGGCAAGCGCGACCGCGCGGTATTCGCTCCCACCATAGTGGCGGATGTGAAGCCCGACATGCGGATCTCGCGTGAAGAACTCTTCGGTCCAGTGGTCGCAGTTACGCCGGTCGATGACGTGGATCGGGCGATCGAGCTCGCCAACGACAGCCAGTACGGCCTCAGCTCCGGCATCTACACGCGCGACATCAGCAGAGCCTTGAAGTTCGCGCTGAAGGCGGATACCGGCAACGTGATGATCAACTGGAACCCCCTCTGGCGCGCCGACCTGATGCCTTATGGCGGCCTGAAACAAAGTGGCATCGGCAAAGAGGGCCCGCGCTATGCCATCAAGGAGATGACGGAGTTGAAGACGGTCGTCGTGCACGGAATCGAAGCATGAAGCGGCGAATATTTCTGCAAAAGCGGCTGTTGGCCTGGGCAACCCGGCAAACTTTGGGCGCCAAGAGGTGCGACAGCCGGCAGCCTAACGGTGTATGAAATTCGGCGAGGTCCTGCAGCTTCTGAAAGACACGGGCAACGAGCCGGTGGTGCTCGAAAATCGAAAGAACAAGCACCAGGTCGTGTGTGCGCCGAGCCTCGTCGGCCGTGTCATGACGACGACGTTCGATGGAGCCAGAGGAGCCGCGCTCGGGTGGATCGGGGTGGACGAGATCCGCCGCGGGCCCATCGATCCGGTGTTCAACAACTTCGGCGGCGAGGAGCGCTTCTGGTTCGGGCCTGAAGGCAGCCAGTTCGGGTTGCACTTCCGCAGCAAAGAGCAGGTCTTCTCGAACTATCGCGTGCAACCTGGCATGAGCAGCCAGCCCTACGAGTTGTTGGACGTCTCGCGGCAATACGACTCCATGGCGATGAAGGCGCGCATGCAGCTCGAGAACCTCGCCGGCACGCGGTTCGACGTGGAAGTGGTGCGCACGGTGCGCATCCTGGATTTCTGCCCGTACCGGGTTGGGTTCTCCGACCGAATCGAGTTCGTTGGATTCGAGAGCGAGAGCCGTGTCACGAACATGAGCAGGCTGCCGATCCGGCGCGAAACCGGGCGGCTGTGCTGCTGGACGCCCGGCCTACACCCGAACGGACCGCGGACCGCGGTAATTGTGCCGTTCCGGCCGGGACCAGAAACCGAACTCGGCCCGCCGATCCGCCGCGACTACTTCGCGCAATTGTGCCTCGGCGGAGACCTTCCGCCGAAGCGCTGGCAGGTGGGAAGAGATCACGCGCTCATGAAAACCGATAGCACGTTCCGGGCAAAAGTCGGCGTGAGCGTTCGGCGTGCAACGGGGCGCGTGGCAAGCATCGACCTCGAAGCTGCCCGGCTGACGATCCACGATTGCTACTTCTACCCCGAGCTGGACCACGTCGCTCCTTACTGGCGCGAGCTCTCGGCAGACGAGGAGGGCGACGGCGAAGCGATCAGCGTTTACATCGATGGGCCCGACGAGCAAGGCCGCCGCGCCGGAGATTTCCACGAGTTGGAAACACTCTCGGCGGCGATGCCGTTGCAGCCCGGCGAATGCTTCATCCATCGCAACCGCGTGCTCCACCTGCGGGGCGAGCTGAGCGCGCTCGGAGACATCTCCGAGAGGTTCTTGGGCGCCGGTCTCGAGGAACTCTCCAGATTTGTTTGACCGGTTCATGCCTGACTCGGGCGTGTGGTGGCACGTCGCGTGCGCCCAGATAACCAACGACCGGGTGGTGCAGCGTATCCGCAGCGAGCACCAAGAGTGCACCGTAGCAGGCAGTAAGTAGCTTTAACCGAGTGCGACTATGCGCCGAGTGAAAGCGCTCCTTCTTCCTTCGGGCCTGCACGATCCCTGGGTGAAAGATCTCCTGGAGGCGGTCGACTCGCGCCACGAGATCGCGTTCTACAAGAAGAACGCGCTGCTCGCACCGCAACTGGCGGGTGTCGAGATCGTCATCGACCAGGGTGGCATCAACAGCACGCACGAGATGGCTGACCTGGCGAAGGTCAAGCTATGGCAGATCCTCGGCACAGGGTTCGACCACTTCGACCTCGAGTACTGGCGCGAGAAGAAGATTCCCGTTGCCAACACTCCGGGCCACTTCAGTGCGGTTGCGCTCGCCGAGTGCGCAATGATGTTCATGCTCATGCTCGCGCGCCGCTGGCGTGAAACCCAGGAGAATCTGCGCCAGGGCAAGTTCTACTACCCGATTGGCGCGGAACTCGGCGGGTGGCGCTTACTACTCCTTGGCTTCGGGGCGAGCGCACGCGAGCTGGCCCGCCGAGCCGCGCCGTTCGGTATGAAGATTTCGGCCATCGACGTTCGAGAAATCCCCGCCGATGAGCGGCGCGAGTTTCACCTCGAGGCTGTCGGGAAGCCGGCGGACCTCGATGATTTGCTGCCCGGGTGCGACTATCTGTCGCTCCACCTGCACCTGAACCCCGAGACCCGTCAGATCATCGATGCGCGCCGGCTCGGTCTGATGAAGCCGAGCGGGTTCCTGATTAACGTCGCCCGCGGAGCGCTGGTGGATGAAGAGGCATTGTGCGCGGCACTCCGCGAAGGCCGGCTTGCTGGCGCCGGGCTGGATGTGTTCAGCTCGGAGCCTATGGATTCCGAGGCTCCGATTCTCAAGCTGCCGAACGTGGTCGCGACGCCGCACATCTCCGGCACGACCGATGGCACATCGCGCAACCGCGCGGCGGCCGTGCTGGAAAACATGAATCGCATAGCCGAGGGGCTGGAGCCGCTGTACAGGATCGACTAAGCGCATATCGGGACTCTGGCGATAGGCGCAAGGGGTGTGTCACTCGTGCCGCGGCGAGTTGATCGGTCACGGGAACGTCATACGAGAGCATGAAGGTACTCATCACGGATTACGCCTGGCCAAGCGTGGAACCCGAGCGGTCCATTCTGGCCGGCGCTGGCGCAGAGGTGGTCGTCGTGGAGACCGCCGGTGAAGACGAGCTGGCGCAGCTCGCCGTCGATGCGGACGGCATCCTCACGTGCTGGAAGCCAGTGACGGAGAAGGTGATTCGCGCGGCCGAGAACTGCGTCTCGATCGGCCGCTACGGGATCGGTCTCGACAACATCGACGTTGATTGCGCCACACGGCTTGGGATCGTCGTGACGAACGTTCCCGCGTACTGCGTCGAGGAGGTCTCGGAGCACGCGTTGGCACTGCTGCTCACGCTGGCGCGCAAGACCGCCGTCTACGATCGATCCATCAAGGCCGGTATGTACAACCTCCAGGCGGGGGGCCCGTTGTACCGCGTCCGCGGGAAAACGCTCGGCATTGTTGGGCTCGGTAGAATCGGCCGCAGGCTCGCCGAGAAGGCGTGTTGTCTCGGTCTGCGCACGATTGCATTCGATCCAAATCTGAGTGCGGCCGACGTCGAAGGCAGCGGCGTCGAATTGGTCAGCTTTCCTGCCCTGCTGGCCTCAAGCGACTACATTTCGATCCATGTGCCGCTCACAGATGCAACCCGCCGGCTCTTCGACGCCGGCGCGTTCCGGCAAATGAAACCGACTGCTTTCCTCATCAATAGCAGCCGCGGCAGCGTTATCGATGAGAGCGCGTTGCTCGAAGCCCTCGACGAGGGCCGGCTCGCCGGCACGGGGCTCGATGTGTTGGACCGGGAGCCGCCCGCGCCCTTCGATCCCCTGACCTCCCACCCCAAGTCGGTCGTCACCCCTCACGCGGCGTTCAGCTCGCAGGAATCTCTGCTCGAGCTGCAGACGACCGCGGCGACGCAAATGGCTGAGATTCTCTTGGGCAAACGGCCGCGCAATATCGTGAACCCGGC
>JBOGIN010000713.1:0-2567 GCA_050742275.1 Vicinamibacteraceae bacterium | reverse complement strand
GGTCACGTCTCATCCCTGGGCGCCGTGCGCCGCCTTGTGGCTGGCGAAGGGGACGACGCTCTTTAATCTGCTCTCTGCGTACATGCGGGAGGTCCTCTTCCCGGAAGGCTACCTCGAGATCAAGACGCCGCTCATCTTCAACAAGGCGCTCTGGGAAACCTCGGGCCACTGGGCACACTATCGCGACAACATGTTCCTCATCGAGGCCGAGGACGAGCAGATGAGCGTCAAGCCGATGAACTGCCCCGGCCACTTTCTCTTGTTCGCCAGCGAGGGACGGAGCTATCGCGATCTGCCGCTGCGCTTCTTCGAGCAGACGCCGCTCCACCGCAAGGAGGCCTCCGGGGTGCTGTCCGGCCTCACGCGCGTCCGTCAGTTCTCGCAGGACGATGCCCACTGCTTCGTGACCGAGGACCAGATTCGCGACGAGATCGAGCGGCTGCTGCGCCTCGTTCAACGGGTGTACCGCGACTTCGGCCTGAGCTATAGTGTGAAGCTCTCGACGCGCCCGGAGGACTTCCTTGGCGACGCCGCCAGCTGGGACGGTGCGCAGGAGCAGCTCGCGCAGGCGCTCGAGGCCGCCGGGCAACCGTTCACGCTGGCGACGGGTGAGGGCGCCTTCTACGGCCCCAAGATCGACATCGACGTCACCGACGCGATCGGCCGCAAGTGGCAGTGCGCGACGATCCAGCTCGATTACGAGATGCCGCGGCGGTTCGACCTGAAGTACACCGGCGCCGACAACGCCGAGCATCGTCCTGCCGTGATCCACCGCGCGATCGTCGGGAGCTTCGAACGGTTCATCGCGCTGCTCATCGAGCACTATGCAGGGGCGTTTCCGCTGTGGCTCGCGCCGGTGCAGGTCCTGGTGCTACCTATCTCGGACAAGCACGTCGAGTACGCGCGGCAGGTGCGCGCGACGCTCGAAGGGGCGGGTCTCCGCGTGGACATCGACGATCGCACGGAGAAGATCGGGTACAAGATTAGAGAGGCGCAGCTGCAAAAGGTGCCGTACATGCTCGTCGCCGGCAACCGGGAGGCGGCGGAGCGCACCGTGGCGGTCCGCAGCCGCGGCGAGGGCGATCTCGGCAGCTTTTCGGTCGACGAGCTGATCGCGCAGCTGCGGGAGGAGAGCGCCAGTAAGGGTCAGCGCACGCTCGCGAGCGTGCAGAGCTGATCGACACGCAAACCGGGGCCGCTGAAAGAGGACGGCCGCCATCGAGGAGGAAGTGCCATCGCGTTCAGGCCTGGCATGCGAGGACCTCGGCGAGATACTCGCGCGAGGGTAAACGAGCGCATCCGCACACGTGAGGTGCGCGTTATTGACGAGAATGGAGAGCAGCTCGGCATCATGCCGCCGCAGCAGGCCATCGCGCTTGCACGTCAGCGCGGGCTGGACCTCGTCGAGGTCGCGGCGACGGCCACACCACCGGTCTGCCGGATCACCGACTACGGCAAGTACCAATACAACGAGCAGAAGAGACAACGTCAAGCGCGACAACACCAGAAGACGATCGAGATCAAGGAGATCAAGTTTCGTCCCAAGGTGAGCGAGCACGACTACCAGTTCAAGAAGAAGCACGTCGAGCGCTTCCTGCAGGACGGCGACAAGGTCAAGGCCACCATCTTCTTCCGGGGACGGGAAATGGCGCACCCCGAGATCGGCCGGCGCATTCTCGAGCGTCTGGTCCAGGAGCTGGCCGAGACCGCTGTTATCGAGACGGCGCCCCGCATGGAGGGGAACCAAATGCACACGCTGCTCGGCCCGCGCCCTGCCGCGCGGAAGTCGGCGGAGTCATAACCGCGAAGGAACGACCGATCATGCAGAAGGCAAAGGGTGGCGGTAAGCTCAAGACGCACCGAGGGGCCGCCAAGCGATTCAAGACGTCGGCGGGCGGCAAGGTCATGCGCAACACCGCGTTTCACCGGCATCTCCTCACCAGCAAACCACAGCACCGCAAGCGCAAGCAGCGTGGTGCACGGGAGGTATCGCCTGCCGACGCCGCGCGCATCAAGCGCATGTTGCCCTACGAGTAGGGGAGCCGAAAACGGGACCGTCGCAGACGACATGCAGCGCGCGGCCTTCAGGCCGCGCGGGTAGAGACGAGATGTAGCGCGCGGCCCCTTCGACAAGCTCAGGGCCGCGCGACCGCGAGCACACGCGCGATCAGAGGAACGACAATGCGAGTAAAACGAGGCGCACATCGGCGACAGCAGCGAAAGAAGACGCTGTCGCTCGCCAAGGGGTACTTCGGCGCGAAAGGGCGCCTCTATCGATACGCGAAAGAGGCGGTCGAGCGCGCGGGCCGCTTTGCCTACGTGGGTCGTCGCCGCAAGAAGCGCGACTTCCGGCGGCTCTGGGTCATCCGGGTCAACGCCGCCGCGCGTCAGAACGGCATCACCTACGGCCAGCTGATTGCCGGGCTCAAATCCGCCAACGTGCCGCTCGACCGCAAGGTGCTCGCCGACCTCGCCGTGAACGATCCGCAGGCGTTCGCGGCGATTGCGAGCCTCGCCAAGCAGGCGCCTTCGGCTCCAGAAGCGTCCGCATAGGTGGCATGGTGGAC
>JBOGIN010000712.1:0-3482 GCA_050742275.1 Vicinamibacteraceae bacterium | reverse complement strand
CCGTAACGACCTCGACGACCAGCTCTTCGGCACGTTCTCCCGCTGCCATGACTTGCTGCGCCAGCCGCCGGTGCAGGCGGATTCGCGCGCGCACTTGCGCGAGCTCCTGTCGGTCCAGGCCGGCGGCGTGGTGTTTACCACCATCCACAAGTTCTTCCCCGAGGAGAAGGGCGATCGCCACCCGATCCTCTCCGTACGTCGCAATATCGTGGTGATCGCGGACGAGGCGCACCGGAGCCAGTACGACTTCATCGATGGCTTCGCGCGCCACATGCGGGATGCGTTGCCGCACGCTTCGTTCATTGGCTTCACCGGCACGCCGATCGAGTTGCAGGACGCCAACACGCGCGCCGTCTTCGGTGATTACATCAGCGTCTACGACATCCAGCGTGCGGTCGAGGACGGCGCCACGGTGCCGATCTACTACGAGAGCCGCCTCGCCAGGCTCGCCCTCGACGAGGCCGAGCGGCCGAAGATCGATCCCGACTTCGAGGAGGCCACCGAGGGCGAGGAGATCGAGAGGAAGGAGAGGCTCAAGACCAAGTGGGCGCAGCTCGAAGCCGTGGTCGGGGCCGACAAGCGGCTGCGGACGGTCGCCGAGGACATCGTGGAGCACTTCGAGAAGCGGCTCGAGGCGATGGATGGTAAGGCGATGGTGGTCTGCATGAGCCGCCGCCGCATCTGCGTCGAGTTGTACCGCGAGCTGGTGCGGCTCCGGCCGGACTGGCAGCACGAGGACGACGACAAGGGGTTGATCAAGGTCGTGATGACCGGCTCGGCCTCAGACCCGAGCGACTGGCAGCCGCACATTCGCAACAAGCCGCGACGTGAGGCACTGGCCATCCGATTCCGTGATCCCGCCGATCCGCTGCGGATCGTTCTGGTGCGCGACATGTGGTTGACCGGCTTCAATGCGCCCAGCCTGCACACGATGTACCTGGACAAGCCGATGCGCGGCCACGGGCTCATGCAGGCGATTGCGAGGGTGAACCGCGTGTTCCGTGACAAGCCGGGCGGGCTCGTGGTGGACTATCTCGGGCTCGCTCACGAACTCAAGGCGGCGCTCGCGACGTACACCGAGAGTGGCGGCAAGGGCAGGACGGCGCTCGATCAGGACGAGGCGGTCGCGCTGATGCTCGAGAAGTACGAGATCTGCTGCGGCCTGTTCCACGGCTTCGACCGGTCGAGGTGGGCGACGGGCACGCCGCAGGAACGGCTCAGCCTCCTGCCGGCGGCCCAGGAACACATCCTCCGGCTGGAGAACGGGAAGGACCGTTGTATCCGGGCCGTGCGCGAGCTGTCGCAGGCGTTTGCCCTCGCCGTGCCGCACCCGGAGGCGCTCGCTATCCGTGATGACCTGGCGTTCTTACAGGCCGTGCAGGCGGTGCTGGCCAAGCGCGCGCCGGGCGACGCACGGCCCGAGGAAGAACTCGACCACGCCGTCCGCCAGATCATCTCGCGCGCTGTCGCTCCCGAGGGGGTGCTGGACATCTTTGCCGCGGCGGGATTGCAGAAGCCCGACATCTCGATCTTGTCGGATGAGTTCCTTGCCGAGGTGCGCGGAATGCCGCAGCGAAACCTCGCTGTCGAGCTCCTGCAGAAGCTGCTGAACGGGGAGATACGGACGCGTCGGCGAAAGAACGTCGTGCAGGCCAGGTCGTTTGCCGAGATGCTGGAGGACACGGTCCGCCGATACCAGAACCGGGCGATCGAGGCGGCGCAGGTCATCGAGGAGCTGATTGCGCTCGCAAAGGACATGCGCGAGGCGAATGCGCGCGGTGAGCAGCTCGGACTGTCCGAGGATGAGCTTGCGTTTTACGACGCGCTCGAGACGAACGACAGCGCGGTCAAGGTGCTGGGAGATGAAACGCTTCGGGCGATTGCGCGGGAGCTGGTGGAGACGGTCCGCCGGAACGTCACGATCGACTGGACGCTGCGCGAGAATGTGCGCGCGCAACTCCGCGTCCTGGTGAAACGCATTCTGCGCAAGCACGGCTATCCGCCGGACAAGCAGGAGAAGGCGACCCAGACGGTGCTGGAACAAGCCGCGCTGTTCTCAGCAGAATGGGCGACGGGCTGAGCGTGGCTTCTAACTCTAACCAGCCGGGGACTCCGACGGGGTCTTCGGCGCGCGCAACCCATCCGCGAGGCGATCGCCATACTGTTCAACTGCCGGACAAGCTAAGCTAGCGCCGACCTCGAAGTCCTGTCCGCCTCGGCCGACAGTGCGGCTGATTCCGCAGACCGCCCAACGTAAGGGATGCTCTGCGCACGCGATCAACGGGCGCCGCCTCCGGATCGCCCTGACGACCGACTCGAGGGCGTGCTTGTGCCCGCCAATGGCCCACAATTGACCAGGATGCTTCGCGTTACACGGGCCATTGGTCGCGCAGCGGCATGAGCGGGAAGATACGGAACCGCGGCACGAGGCGCACCAGTCATGCACCTTCCGTGAGACCGGACGGATCATTCATCCGTCCGATTCAGGGCCTTCATTCGGCTCGCAGTGCTTCGAGCGGGTCGGTCCGCGCGGCGCGCCTCGCCGGCAGCCAACTCGCCGCGAAGGCCACGGCGAGGAGGACGCCGATCGCACCGACGAGCGTAGCCGGCTGCCCGAACTCCAGGCCGCTGACCCGGCTCGCTAGGACGCGGCCCACACCCCACGCGCCCGCAGCGCCGAAGAGACAGCCGATCACGGCGGTGGCGATGCCACGGCCGATCACGCGTCGCTCAAGCCGGCCGGGCGCATCGCCGAGCGCGAGACGGATGGCCAGCTCCCGCCGCTTGCGGCCGACCGTGTAGAGCAGCGCTCCATAGAGTCCTCCGGCCATGAGCAGCAACGCAACGGCGCCGAACGTAGCGAAGAGCGCGGCCGTGAAGCGAGCTTGCGCCGTTGCCTCACCCGCCCACTCGGTGAGTGGTTGGATGGTCGGGACCGGCACGTCCGGCTCGACGGACCAGACGGCCTCGCGCAACCGGCCGGCCAGGCCCGCCGGCGCGCCGTCCGCGCGTACAGCCATGGTGGCCCCGTCGAGCTTGAACGGAATCGCCGTCACGGGAATGTACGCCGCGGGGCCGTGGTCCTGATCGGGGCCGTAGTGCCGGTTGTCCGCGACCACGCCCACGATGCGGAACCCGTCGTCATTGCCGGCGGAGAGCTGGAACTGGCGACCAACGGCGGCCATCGCAGACCCGTACACTCGGATGGCGAGCGGTTCTGAGATCACTGCGGGTGCCGGCAGTGACCGGACTTCTGACCGTGGCCATGCACGTCCGGCGACGAGCTCGAGCTCGAGCGTGGCAAAGTAGTCGGCGTCCACCACGTGCATCACGATATCCGAATCGGGATCAGGCATGCCCGTGAAGCGCAGAGGCTGGCTCCAACAGCAACGCGATCCACCCGTAGACTGCAACGGCATCTCCATACCATACGTCGCCATGCTGACCCCGGGCACGGCACCGAGTGCGTCACGCACCGCATC
>JBOGIN010000711.1:0-3081 GCA_050742275.1 Vicinamibacteraceae bacterium | reverse complement strand
GACTGGGCTGAGCGTTTTCTGAGGCGGCAACGAAGCGAGCGTCCCTGACCGTTGTGGGGCGACGTCGTGCGGCTCGCGCAGGCCCTCGAGGCTAGGATCCGGAGGCGAGCGCGGCGGTCGCTGTGGCGGCCCGCCGGCCGCGTCTGTGCAGCATGGCGCCGAATACCACCAGCAGCATGCCGATTACGAGGTCGCTCAGGCGCGCCGCGGGCGATCGCGCGAGCAGGCCCGCCAGCACGAGCAGAATCCCGACGGCCATGGTCGACAACCCGAGAATGGGCATCGCTGTGTTGCCCGTCGGCCCGGGCACTTCGTGCGCCGCGATTGGACGATCCAGCGCGTCGAAGAACGCTGCCGCCCGTGTCGCCTCCGCGGCGTCGCGCGGTCCGCGCATCGTGCCAATCACCATGCCGATTGCCGTCATCGCGGTATTCACGAGCAGGGAGAGCCCTTCGAACGTGTAAATCGTCGCAAGGGAGGCCCCGCCCGGCCGGCCTGGCAGCCACCAGGTCTTCACGGCGAGCATCACGAACCCGGTGATCAAACCCAGGCAAAAGCCGAGGAGGGCGCCCTGCGCGGTCAAGCGGCGCGATGCCAGGCCTGCGAGCAGCGGCAGGAAGGTCGGCGCCATGAACAGTCCGAGGAGCGTCACCATCGTGTTGAAGAGCGCCTGCTGGCCGAGCGCGGCAATCCACAGTGCAAGGCCTGTCGTCACCAGGCCCAGCACCAGCGTCGCCCAGCGTCCGACCCGCAGGAGCTGACCCTCGGACGCGCCGGGCCGAAGCAGCCGGTGATAGACGTCCTTGGTGAGGACGCTGGCAATCGCGTTGAAGTCTGCGCTGACGACCGCCATGGTGGCCGAGAACATCGCCGCCACGATGATGCCGATCATGCCAACCGGCAACAAGGTGAGCACGAGCAGGATGTAGACGTCGGCGGTCCGCTGCTCGGCGAACAGGTCGGGCAGGAGCTGGCGTCCGATGAGCGCGGGCAGGATCATGAGCGGCGCGCCCACGAAGTTCAGCGCCGCGGCGCAGTAGGCGGCCTTGGCCGCCTCTCTTTCGTTCCGCACCGAGTAGTACTTCTGGGCGAGTGACCAGCTCGCGTTGTAGCTGATAGTCATGAGAACGACGAAGCCGGCGATGTAGACCATCCCGTAGGGGCCGCCGGTTGGCGCGAGGAACCCTTGCGGAAGACCCGCGAACGCGCGCGCGGGCCCTCCCGCCTGCACGATCGCCAGCGGGAGCAGCAGGAGGATCGCGAGCGCCTTCATCAGAAACTGCACGTAGTCCGTGACCACGAGCGCCCAGAGCCCGCCGAGGAACGTGTACGCCACCATCACGAAGCCGCAGGCGACAATCATCCACTCCAGGTCCACACCGGTCGATGCCGACACGAAGAGCCCCGTCGCGAACACCTTCAGCGCGTCATCGAGCACCTTCATCGGGATGCCCGACCACGCGAACAGCTGCCGCACGAAGCCGTTGAACCGGGCCTCTAGGAACTGTACGGGCGTGATGATCCGCGCGCGGCGCCACCGCCGGGCGAAGAACAGCGCTCCCGCGAGGCAACCAGGAATCGTCGCCCAGAAGAGCGTGACCGACACCCAGCCGTACATGTAGCCCATCTGCGCGTATGCGATGAACGAGAACGCGCTGAAGCTGGACATGTAATGCGAGATGCCCGCCAGCCACCACGGCACGCGATGGCCGCCGGCGAAGTAGTCCTTCGCGGCGTCCATCCGTGCCCGGAAGTAGAACCCAATCCACAGGACGATGATGAAGTATCCCGCAATGACGACGTAATCCGGCATCGAGAGCTGCGCGCGCGTCATCGTCTCTCACTCCACGAAGATGCGCCGATCCCGCGTGTGGCGCTCCAGCGACCGCTCGTCCACGGTGAAGCCCAGGCCCGGTCCTGACGGCACATGCAGATAGCCGCGCTCGAGGCGGAGCGCTGGCACGAGGACATCATCGACGTACCAGCGCGCGCTCGGCTCGACATCGGTTGGAAAGTGGCACGCGGGATGAGACGCGAGAACCAGCGCCTGGGCCGAGCCGACGCCCAGCTCCGGCATGGTGCCCATCCAGACGGGAACGCCACGGCGGGCGCATGCCTCCATGATCCGCAACGCGTCGAGAAAGCCGCCCACGCGCTGCAGCTTGACATTGACGATCCGGCAACTGCCGAGCGCGATCGCGCGCTCTGCCGCCTCGACGCTGTCCACGCTCTCATCGAGACAGATCGGCGTGCGAACGACGCGTTGGAGCGCCGCGGACGTCTCGAGGTCGCTCTTCCCGAAGGGCTGCTCGAACATCACGAGCCGCGAGCGATCGAGCGTCTCGAAGACGGGGAAGTCGTCACGCGTGTAATCCGCGTTGGCGTCGACCGATAGCGGCACGCCGGGCCACCACTCCTGCACGGCCCGGACGAGCGCGATATCGTCGCCGCGCTTGATCTTGATCTTCAGCCGCAGGTAGTCGCGCGGCCGGTACCGCTCGAGGGCGGCGCGCAGTCCGCTCGGATCGTCGTAGAGGCCGACCGCGAGGCCGGAGGGCACGCGACGGTCCGGCAGGCCGAACAGGGCACGCAGCGACTGGCCGCGGGCGCGCGCGGCCAGCTCCCACGCCGCCGTTTCGACGGCAACCCGTACGAATGGGGTGGTCGCGCGCTCTCGAAGGAAACACTCGAGGGCGGCGAGATCGGTGAACGTTCGTCCGGCGAGCGCCGGCAGCAACGCGGAGGTCAGCTCATGCCAGCAGCCCTCAGGCGTTTCCGACGAGTAGAACGCGCCGGGCATCGCCGACGATTCTCCCCAGCCGAACGACTCGCCGTCGCACGCGCGCACGATGACCGCCTCCTTCGAGGCGACGGTCCCGGAGCTGATCCGGAAGGGCTCGTGCATCACGATCTCGACACGCGAAGCTTCCAGACGCGCGAATCGGACGGGACCCGTGCGGCGCGCGAGCTCATCGACCGCGTACATGGTTACGCAGAGTATAACCTCGTTTGACTATGAGGCTAAGCGTTGTCCGTGACTACGTCGCGCGCCGCCTTTAGGCCGCGCGGGCGCGGGGTCTG
>JBOGIN010000710.1:0-5251 GCA_050742275.1 Vicinamibacteraceae bacterium | reverse complement strand
GGCCTGACGCCTGCTGACGCCTGACCCCTGACGCCTGAGGCCTTACTTCCTGACCTGCTGCCGGCCAGGGCCATGGGGCTTGCCATCCGGACGATCGCGCCGGGGCGCCGGAGGCGGTGCCGCAGCGGTCTCCGCGTCTGCGGGCTGCTGCTCCTGCTCCTGCAACAACGCCTTCCGGCTCAGGCGAATCTTCCCTGACGGATCGACGTTGATCACCTTGACGAGCACCTGGTCGCCTTCGTTGAGCTCGTCCCGCACGTCCTTGACGCGATGCAGCGCGATTTCCGAGACGTGGAGCAGTCCGTCCATGCCTGGCAGGATCTCGATGAACGCCCCGAAGTCGGCGATGCGCACCACCTTGCCGAGATACGTCTTGTTGAGCTCCGGCACCGCCGTGAGCTCCTGGATCATGGCGATGGCCTTGGCGGCAGAGTCACCGTCGAGTGAGGCCACGTTGACACGCCCGTCGTCCTCGACGTCGATCTTGACGCCCGTCTTCTCGATGATGCCGCGGATGGTCTTCCCGCCGGGGCCAATGACGTCGCGAATGCGATCGACGGGAATCTTGATCGACACGATGCGCGGCGCGAAGCCCGAGATGCTCGCGCGAGGCTCCTGCATCGCTTCGCTCATCTTCTCCAGGATGAACAGACGACCCTCGCGCGCCCGCGCGAGCGCCTGCCGCATGATGTCCACCGTGATGCCGGACACCTTGATGTCCATCTGGAGCGCGGTGATGCCGGCCTTGGTTCCCGCCACCTTGAAGTCCATGTCGCCGTAGTGGTCCTCGGCGCCGGCGATGTCGCTGAGCACGGCAAACTTGCCGCTCTGCTCGTCCAGGATGAGTCCCATCGCGACGCCCGCTACCGGCTCCTTCAGCGGCACCCCGGCGTCCATGAGCGCCAACGAGCCGCCGCAGACGGTCGCCATCGACGACGAGCCGTTGCTCTCGAGGATGTCGGAGACCACGCGGATGGTGTACGGGAAGGCGTCCTCTTCAGGGATGATCGGCAGCAGCGCGCGCTCCGCCAGCGCGCCATGGCCGATCTCGCGCCGGCCGGGCCCACGCAGGAACGCGACTTCGCCCACCGAGAACGGCGGGAAGTTGTAGTGAAGCATGAAGCGCTTGTAGGTCTCGCCGTCGACCAGCTCCACCTTCTGCTGGTCTTCGCCCGTGCCCAGCGTGACCGTGACGAGCGCCTGCGTCTCGCCGCGCGTGAACACCGCGGAGCCGTGCGCACGTGGCAGCACGCCTACCTCCGACCAGATCGCTCGAATCTGGTCGAAGGCGCGGCCATCGAGCCGCTGTCCGCCCTCCAGCACCTCCGCCCGCAGGACCTTCTCCTGGAGCTCCTTGAAGATCTTCTTCGCTTCGACACGCCGCTCCACTTCACCTTCCGGCAGCGAGGCGATGAGCTCCTCGAGCACCTGATCGACGCGCTCATAGCTCTCGAGCTTGCCGTGCATCCGCATGGCTTCGCTCAAGGGCACGCGCACCTTCTCCTCCACCTCTCGGTAGAAGTCGTGTGCGTATTCCTTCGCGGGCGCCGCGAGCTTGGGCCGGCCGGCTTCGCGCGCCAGGTCGTCGATGGTCGCCACGATCTCCTTGATCGCCGCGTGGCCCGCTTCGAGCGCCGCCACCATTTCCGCTTCCGTCGACTCCCGCGCGCCCGCCTCGACCATCGAGATGGCGTCCGCGCTTCCCGCGACCACCAGGTCGAGCTTGCTGCGGCGCCGCTGCTCGTAGGTCGGATTGATCACATATTCTGAATCGATCAGCCCCACCCGAACCGCCACGACCGTCTTCAAGAATGGAATATCGGACAGTGCGAGCGCCGCACCGGCGCCCGTGATCGCGAGCACGTCCGAGTCGTTCTCGGTATCGGCCGAGAGCACGAGCGCGATGACCTGCGTCTCATACCTCCAGCCCGACGGGAAGAGCGGCCGAATCGGCCGATCGATCAACCGGCTCGAGAGGATCTCCTTCTCGGTTGGCTTGCCCTCACGCTTGAAGAAGCCGCCCGGAATGCGTCCCGATGCATACGTGTACTCGCGGTAGTCGACCGTGAGCGGCAGAAAATCAATTCCCTCTCTCATCGTCGAGGCATGGCACGCGGTCACCAGGACCATCGTGTCGCCAAAGCGCACGATGACGGAGCCGTCAGCTTGCTTGGCGAGCTTTCCGGTCTCGAACGAGAGGGGGGTGCGCCCTATAGCGATTTCTCGTGTGTGCATACGTCCTTACTTGCGGAGATTCAACCGCTGGATGATCTCCGCGTACCGCTCCGGATTTCTCTTCTTCAGATAGTCGAGGAGCCGCCGCCGCTGGCCAACCAACATCAACAGCCCGCGGCGCGAGTGGTGGTCCTTCGGGTGCGTCTTGAAGTGCTCCGTAAGGTAGTTGATGCGATTACTCAGAATGGCCACCTGAACCTCCGGCGAGCCGGTGTCCGTGGCATGCGTGCGGAAATCTGTGATGAGATCTGTCTTGCGTTCTTTCGTCAGCGCCACCGTATCCTCCGCGAACGGCCCAGTTCCCGACGCTCGGGCGCCCCAAACCAAGCCGCCGTCAGTCTGTGGAAGGCAGGATGCCGACCGACCACGCCGGCACGTGCAAACCATTCATTCTAGACCAGCACGACTGTCGGGCGCAAAAGGCTCGCCGGGCCCCCTCCCACAGCCGCTCTCGTCGCCAGCGCCACGAGCTGCCCGTCGGACGCCAGGAGCCGAATCGGTCGATCCTCCACGGAGGACGGGCCAAGCCACCCGCAGACCTCACTGGGCCTGACGGCCCGGCCGTGCCGGACGGCCTCGACGCCCGTCTCGGTGAGCCGCGCCCCAGGGTAGTCGCCGAGCAGCTCGTCCAGCGGCACCAGCCGCGCGCCTGCCGCGGTCGCGCCTCCCTCGACCAGCGCCGCCAGCGAGATCGCCTGGTCGATGGTGAGCTCTCCGCTGGCCGTCCGCCGCAGACACTCCAGGTGCGCGCCGACACCAAGCGCCGCACCGAGGTCATGGGCAAGCGACCGCACGTAACATCCCGCGGAGCAACTGATGTCCAGCGTGACCAGCCCCTGCTCCACCGAGACGACTCGGCATTCATGGACGGTGACCGTCACCGGGGGCGGGGCGACTGCGACGTTGCGCCGCGCGAGCGTGTACGCCCGCACGCCGCCAATCTTCTTGGCCGAGAACGGCGGCGGTGCCTGTTCGAGGGTGCCGCGAAACCGCGCCAGCACCGGCTCGATCGTGCTCGCGTCGATCGCATCGACAACGCGCGCGGGCGACGGCTCGCCTGCCGGGACACCCGTCACGTCGTAGGTGTCGGTAGCGACGCCCAGCCGGACGCCGGCCACATAGCGCTTGGTCGACGCCGTCAGGAAGCGTGAAAGCCGGGTCGCCCGGCCGAGGACCAGCGCGAGCACGCCCGTGGCGAATGGGTCGAGCGTGCCGGTGTGGCCCACTCGCTTCTGGCCGGCAGCACGCCGGGCGGCAGCCACCACATCATGGGACGTCAGCCCTGCGGGCTTGTCCACCACCAGCACGCCGTCGAGCATCATGCCCCCCCAACGAGGTCCGCGAGGAGCGATCGCAGCCGATCGCGCACGACGTCACCCGGTTCCTGAACGGTAAAGCCCGCCGCGTTGCGGTGCCCGCCGCCACCGAACTGCCGCGCCACGCCCTGCACGTCGACGTTCTGCTTCGAGCGGAGGCTGACGCGCGTCCCGTCGGCGTCGTCCGTCCTCAGCAGCGCAACGACCTGCACGTCCTTCGCCGACAGCGGGACGTTGATGAGGCCCTCGGTGTCGTGCGCGCTGGCCTTCGCGCTCTCGAGCATCGCGCGATCGAGCGAGAGCATCGCGACGCGGTTGCCAGCCAGGAGCTCCATGCGATCGAGCAGCGCGCCCAGGAGCCTCAATCGCCCGATGTTGTTGCTGTCGTACACCGTCCGGGCGATCTGCGCCGCATCGATACCTGCGGCCGCGGCACGCCGGCAATACTCGAAGGTGCGCTCCGTGATGTGCGAGTGCCGAAAGCCTCCCGTGTCGGTGAGGATCGCGATGTACAGATGCGTCGCGATAGCAGGCGTCCAGCTCACGCCGAGCGCATCGACGAGGTCGGCCACCAGCTCGCCGCACGCCGACGCGCTCTCATCGAGCCAATTGATGGCACCATATCCACCATTGCCCACATGGTGATCGATGTTGATCACGAAGTAACGATCGAGCCCCGTCAGCCCTGTTCTGTCCAGGCTGCTGCATTCGAGGACGACCAGCGCATCGAACTCGCCCTCGGCCCTGGGCGCCACCTCGATGTCGTCGACGCCGGGGAACTCCACCAGATACGGCGGCGGCTCGTCCTTGTTGACAATGCGCACCTGTTTGCCGGCGGCACGCAGGGCCAATGCCAGCGCGAGCTGCGACCCGATCGCATCGCCGTCCGGACGTGCGTGTGATGTGAGCAGGAAGCGCTGCCCGGCGCGCAGGGCAGCACGAATCGCCTGCAGGGGAGTCGCGCTAGTCGGCCTTGTCGTCATCGTCACTGTCGGTCGGTCGCGCGGCCCGTTCGGCGGCGATCTCTTCCAGGAGCTGTTCGACACGCTCCTGCCGTTCGATGGCCTCGTCGTAGTGAAATCGCAAATCCGGCGTGTGCCGCAGCCGCAGGCGCATCGCGAGCTCGCGGCGCAGGAAGGGTGTCGCGCGATCCAGGCCGCGCGACGTCTCGCGGCGTTGCGCCGCGTCCGGCGTCGTGTAGTGCACGTGCGCCGCCTGCAGATCCGGCGTCACACGCACGCGGGTCACCGTCAGGAAGCCCAGGCGAGGATCTCTCGCTTCGTATTCGAGCAGCGACCGAAGCTCCTCACGAATCTGGTCGGCGATACGTTCAGCCCGCATCATAGGCGTCAGGCGTCAGGGGTCAGGCGTCAGCAGGCGTCAGGCTTCAGGAGTCAGGCGTCAGCGCCTGGAAGCCTCGCGGCTGAGGCCTGCTGACCCCTGACCCCTGATCCCTGACCCCTTCCTAGGTCAAGAACTCGATCTCGTCTCTGACGACGACGCCTGGCTCGACGCGCTCGATCTCGTCGAGCACTCGCGTGAGCGCCTGCTCGACAACGCCCTGGTCGGCGCCGACGGCCACGACGCCGAGGGCCGATCGCTGCCAGAGATCCTGATGCTCTACCTCGGCGACGCCCACGTTGTGGTGCTGCAGACGGTCCTTGATCCGCTGGAGCACCATGCGATTGTCCTTTCGGGAC
>JBOGIN010000709.1:0-5636 GCA_050742275.1 Vicinamibacteraceae bacterium | reverse complement strand
AGGCAGCCCCACGCGTTCGATCTCGCCAAGATGGAGAGCATCCTCGAGCAATGCGCGTCGCTGCTGCGGTCGGAGGCTCAGTTCGAATACGCCGCCTACAACAACGGAGACGTCGCCTTTCATACCGCCATCGTGGAGGCGGCTGCCAATCCGCGGTTGAACGCGTTCTACCGGTCCCTCAAAGCGCACATCCAGGCGATGCGCGTGTACTGGGGACGGGCGTACCATCGCGCCCTGCAATCACATCGGGAGCACCAGGAGATTCTGGAAACGCTGAAGCAAGGACGCTATCCAGAGATCCGCACGATCCTGACCCGCCACATCGTTGGGAGCAAGAACCACCTCCTGAGCCTGCTCCGCGAGGATCCCACCCGTCGGCCCCGGGAGCCGGTTCCGTGAGCCTGCGACGCCGGTCGCTGACTCTTCTCTCGACTGGCGGTGTCCTCATCATCGGGTTGCTGACGCGTCCTCTCGACGCGCACACGATCCCGGTCAGCTATCTCACGGTCGTTCCCAGCGAGGACTACATCCACGTCGAGCTTCGGCTGAACGCGTTCGAGCTCGCGTTCTTCGCCGAGATCGATGCCAATCGCAATCGGCGATTAGACGCACCCGAGCTGGAACGACACGAGTCGCGGATTGCCGCGACGGTCTTCGAGCGGGTCGAGCTGGAAGCTGGCGGGCGCCGAATCGAGCCCGAAGTGCTGGGCATCACCACTGCGGCGGACCATCACCTGACGCTCCGCGGCCAGTATCCTGCGGACGTGCGCGGGCGCCGACTGGTCGTCCGTTGCAATCTGGTCGGCGTCACGCACGCCGGCCACGTGACGGTGATCGAGTACGGCGCCGGGGATCGAAGACAGTCCGCGCTCCTCGAGGGAGGGGAATCGGAGGCCGAGTTCGGACCGCTGGAGTCGAGCTCGTTCGGCTTCAGAAGACGCGTCACGGCCAGGGCCTTGACCTGGCAGCATCTGGTCTTGGTCCTGTCCATGGTGACGCTTGCAAACGTGCGACGCCGGCAGATCATCGTGGCGGGGATCTTCATTGGAGGGCAGCTCCTTGCCTCTCCGTTGGTCATGCTCGTCCCCACCGCAGGGTCGTCGCGGTGGCTGCCGGCGGGGCTTCTTGCCATTGCGCTGCTCCTTCTCGCCGCGGCGCTTCGACGCCGGGAGCATCTGGAGAGTGCCGCTCTGCTGTTGCCAGTGGTGGCCGCCGGCGTCGGTAGCGGAGTCTTCTTGGCAGCCGAGTTGCGGGACTACGCGCCAACGCTCCGCGAGTGGTTGGCGTCGTTCTGGATGCTCTCGGTCCTCGAGCTGGCGTTGGTGCTCGCAGGCGGCGTTCTTACGTCTCGGAGCAGACGGCTTCCATGAGACCACGCATGTAACCGACAGCGAAGAGGCGCCCCAGCGTCGTATAGCCGGTCGCCATCCCCGCTTCGCCCTCCAACAGGGGGACGTGGTCGGGCCGCATGACCCCGTCGAAGCCAACCTCGTGATATGTGCGCATGGCCTCGAGCATGTTGGTCTGGCCGTTGTCCTGAAAGGTCTCCCGGAAGCACTCCGGCGTCCCTGAGATATCGCGGAAATGTACGAAGTGAATGTGTCGCGCCAGCCGCCGGATGGCAGCAGGGATGTCTACTCCCATCTCGGCGAAGCTTCCCTGACAGAACGTGATCCCGTTGCTGGGGCTGGCAACGATGGAGACGAGCCTCTCGAACGCCTCGACGCTGCGCATGATGCGCGCCATGCTCGCCATGGGAGACAACGGCGGGTCGTCGGGGTGCATCGCCATCTTGACTTCTGCTCCCTCGGCTGCCGGAATCACCCGCCGCAAGAAGTACTCGAGGTTGTCCCACAGTTGCTCGTCGGTGTAGACGCCGTCCTTATTCGACGGCGCGCTCGCCCAGCGCTTCGCATCGAAGGCGCTGGTCCGCGCCCCGCCTCGCTCGCGGACCGTGTAGGACGTTCGAATCACGCGCACGCTCAGAGGCAGGAAGTTGTAGCAGAGCACCCTGATACCTGCTCTTCCCATCGCGTCCAGCGCTCGCTTGTAGCGTTCGATTTGGTCGTCTCGCCCCTCGCGGCCCAGGATGATGTCATTCATGGGAGGCCCACCCTCGATCACCGACAGGCGCAGCCCCACGTCTTCGACCCACGACCTCAAGTGCAGCAACTCCAGGAACTCGAACGGCATCGTCTCCATGTCGTAGTAGACGATGTCGGTGACGCCGACTTGAGCCGCGAGGCGAAGATTGGCGTCATTGAGCGGCGTCAGGACCAGGCCGATGCGCATCCCAAATGGTCAGTTGTTGAAGTGGGATCAGCGTTTGACGTCGTGAATGTAACATTTTACACGTCAGTAGTTCAAGCGATCGCAGCTGATTGGCTCGTCACTTATAGCGCACGCCGTGCTTGATGACGACATCGACATCGTCCAGCTTGTCGATATAGCGCAGCACGTCTCCCTTCAGTGCGATGATGTCGGCGTACTTGCCCTCCGAGATCGTGCCCACATGGTCGGCGACGCCCATGAGCAGCGCCGGCCAGTACGTCGCCGAGCGGATCGCCTCCATCGGCTCGATCCCCATGACGCGCGTCCAGACGTCGAGCTCGTTCCAGGTCGAGTCGATGTGGAACTTCATCGGGATTCCGCTATCGGTGCCGATGAGCAATTGCACACCTGACTCGCGGAGCTGCTGGATCTTTCGCTTGAGCGTTGGCTTTCTGGCTGGCGTGGCCTGAAAGTACGGCAGGCGCTCCGGGTGGGCGAACGACTGGCGGATATCCGCAATGATCTGCTTGGGCAGCCCCAAGTGCCACTCCGTGCCGTCCAGCCTTTCCGGGTTGTCGCGCATGTACGGGTAGTTCCAGAGGCCCTCGACGGTCGGCGTCCAGTAGAGCGGGCCGCGGTTCATCTGCGCGGTGCGCTCGCGGATCATGCTGATCACATCTGGCGGATAACCCGGCGCCGTGGAGAGCCCGGTGTGCTCGAGGCAGTCTACTCCTGCGGTGAGCGCCCGCCGGATCTCCTCGGGTCGATGGGCGTGAGCCGCGACGGTCAGCTCGCGCGCGTGCGCCTCGTCGACAATGGCCCTCACCTCCTCCATC
Source organism: Vicinamibacteraceae bacterium (assembly GCA_050742275.1). Classification (GTDB taxonomy): domain Bacteria; phylum Acidobacteriota; class Vicinamibacteria; order Vicinamibacterales; family Vicinamibacteraceae; genus WHTT01. Next base: position 2,529 of record JBOGIN010000709.1, on the reverse strand, counting down.
TCCATCTGGTCCTGATCGATGAGCTTGATCACGTCGACGCCGGCGTCCGCGAGCCGCCGCACCTTGGCGCGGGCGTCCTCTACGCCGTCGATGCCCCAGCGAAAGAGCTCGCTGCCGGGGTACGGCTCGTGCTGGAGGAACGGTCCAGACACGTAAAGAGTTGGTCCAGGAATGTCACCGCGATTGATAGCGTCGCGCACGGCAATCGAGTCGTCGAGCGGTCCGCCCAGATCGCGCGCGCTCGTCACGCCCGCCATCAGGAGCTGGTGCGCCGACGCAGGCATGATCACGTCGCGGAAGAGCGGCGGGTATTTCTTGTCCCAATGTGCGTAGTCGGCGTGACCGTTGATCATCAGGTGAACGTGCATGTCCCAAAGCCCGGGCAGCACGCTCATGCCTTCGGTGGAGATCACCTTGGCGCCGTCTGGCACTTGCAGTGATCCAACTGTCCCGACAGCGGTGATCCGCTCCCCTTCGATCAGCACGACACTATTGCGGATCGGCGGTCCACCGTACCCGTCGATCAACGTGCCTCCGACCAGCGCTGTCGTCTGGGCAGCGGCGGTGGCAGCGCCAACGATCAGGGCAACGACCGTCGCGACGACCTTCAGCATCATCGAGGCTAACTCCCAACGCTCGTGCGCGTGCCAACTATACCAGTCACTTGACCAGTGTTACGTGTTTCGTCTAGCTGAGGCGTCGAAGCGTGTGGCGCATCCAAGGGAAGACTTCGAGATCATCGGCGTCGTGAAGGACAGCAACTCACTGGGCTTGCCTGACACGTGCTGATCCTTCGTTTTAGTCAACTTTCCGACAAACGCCGCGTGTCGGTCAACGTAGCGCCTACGGCTGGCTATTCTCACGCGCCGTCGTATAGAAACGCGCTCGGTTCAAAAATCTTGTCAAGCCCTTTCTCGAGTCTGATCGGACCTTCGTCTTGTGTGGGGACGAACAGGCCTCCGATGCAATTGAATGGTCGATCTTCTACCCTCACGCCGAGACCTCATGGTAGAATGACTACCCTAAAGACGAATCACGTAAGGACAGTATCCCATGCGTTGGTTGAGCTGGCTTCGCGCTACGCGACCCACACGTGCGCGGCAAGAGCTGGAGGTCGAGGAAGAGATTCGCACGCATCTCGAGCTCGAAGCGGAGGAACATCGAGACCTTGGCGTGGGGGCAGACGAGGCGCGCCGTGCCGCCGAGCGTGCCTTCGGCAACCGGTTGATTGTCAGCGAAGACGTCAGGGCTGTGTACGGCTGGGCCGCGCTCGAGGCAGTCCTGCAAGACGTCCGCTTTGGTGTCAGGCTCCTCGTCCGTAGCCCAGCGTTCGCGCTGTTCGCAGTCGCGTCGCTCGCCCTCGGCATTGCCGCCGTCACCGCCATCTTCACGCTCTTCGACGTCATCGTCCTGCGGCGGCTACCGGTGCCAGAGCCGGAACGATTGGTCGTCGCGTCATTCGGGCGCCCTGACGGCAGGTTCAATTACTCACTCCCCTATCCTCAGTTCGCGCATATCCGCAACCACAGCACAACGCTCGACGGCGTGTTCGCCACGTATCCATTTTGGGCGGGTCAACGTCACATATAGGGGACAGCCTGACATGGCGCAGGGGCAGTATGTGACGGGTTCGTACTACGATACCTTGCGCGTCAAGCCGATCCTTGGTCGTCTGCTGACGCCCGAGGATGATCGCGTGGGTCGCGCGGTTGCCGTTGTCAGTCATGCCTATTGGCAACGCCGCTTTGGAGGTGAGCCAGGCATCGTGGGTAAGAGCATCACGCTCAATCACGTGCCCTTCACGATCGTGGGCGTGGAGCCTCCCGGGTTCTCCGGAACAGAGGTGGGCCGGCCAGCCCACATCAGCGTGCCCATGCAAGCCTGGGGGCTCTTGAACGACGGCGAGCCACTGTGGGACGAAGCGTTCGCGACTTGGATTTACGTGATGGGCCGGTTGAAGCCAGACGTCCCCCTTGAGCACGCGCAGCAGGAACTCGATGCTCTCTTCCGGCGGGCAAGCATCGAAGGGGCACGCTCCCCCACACAGCTGCGGTTGGCTAGAGAGAGTAGCCTCAGGCTCGAATCCGGCGCAACGGGCGCAGCGAGCGACCTGCGTCACGATTATGAGCGGTGGCTGTGGATTGTGCTGGTACTGCTCGGCGCGCTCCTGTTGTTGGCCAGCTTGAACGTGGCTACGCTGCTGCTTTCACGATCCGAAGCCCGCCACCACGAGATTGCCACGCGGCTTGCGCTGGGAGCGGGTCGCTGGCGCATCGTACGGCAACTGCTCACGGAATCAATCGTGCTCGCCGTCGCGGCCGGATCCATCGGGCTCCTCCTCTCGTGGTGGGCGAGCCGTATGCTCCTCCGTCTTGCGGTCCCCGGCCACGAGCAGTTGCCGGTCGACCTCGCGCCGGACCCACGAGTGGCGCTGTTCACCGTATTGGTGTCGTCGCTCACATGCCTCTTGTTTGGTGTGATGCCCGCGTTACGCGTGACCTCGTCGCGACGCCTCACCGCAACCCGGGA
>JBOGIN010000708.1:0-5815 GCA_050742275.1 Vicinamibacteraceae bacterium | reverse complement strand
GAGCTGGCAGGCGTCACTGCGCCGCAAGCCGGCGCCGTAGAGGGTGAGCAGCAGCGTGCGGTGATACAGATTCTTCGCGCTCGCGATCAGCCGCTGCACCTCGTCGTGCTGAGGACGACCGGCAGACGGAGCCGCTGCTTTGGATACGGCAGGTCCTCGCGCACGTCGCGCCGCTTCAGGACATAGCGGCAGAAGTAGCGCAGCGCGCAGATCTGCGTGACCACCGTCCCCACGGCGAGCCGCCGGTCCTCGAGGAGAAACAGGTGGTAGCGTCGGAGCTGCGCCGGGGTGAGCCGATCGAGGCGTGCGCCGGGGTGCTGACGGAACGCCTCGACGATCTGGACGTAGCTGCGGATGGTCGGGGCGGCGTAGTCGCGACGCACGAGCTCATCACGCAGGCACTGCAGTAGCTTGGTCACAAGACACCTCCTGTGACCACCGTACGCCGCTACGCGTTATTCAGGTTGCCGCTCGGCCGCCGCGCCAGCGGCTTCGTTCTAGTCGCCCAGTGTTTAGCAATCCGCCGAGGACATGCTTGTCTATTCGAGTGAGGCGACGAACTGCTGCAGCGGTTGTTGTCGGTGAGGGTTTTGTTACAGGCTTTAAGGTGCGTGACGATTCTATCTGCGAAACGACGGTAAGCGCGACCGCGGCAGGACAAGGCTATGATAAAAACAGCCGATCATAGTGACTGAACTGCGTTATTACTTCCGCCGGTGACCAGACCCCTGGGTCGACGTCACGAGCGCAGGCCCCATCACCATATTCGATAAGTCGGCGCTCGAAATGCTGAACGTCGACGAGGCATGCCTTTTTGGCCAGTTCTACCACGTCAACCTGACGCCTGTCTTCTTCATCGAGACGCTGGCCGATCTGGAGAAGGAAATCGGTAAAGGGCGCACGCCCGAACAGGTCGTGGGCAGCATTGCCTACCGCACCGCCGGTATGACGGCAGATGCAAATGCTCACCACCGGAAACTCTGCCTGTCCGAGTTGCTGGGGCCGAGAATGGACACCGACATGGGCTTTCCTGCGATTGTGGGAGGACGGCCAGTCCGCGTGAAGAATCGCAGCGGCCTCGTTTACAAACAGAGCCCTGAGCTTGACGCTCTCAATCGATGGCAGAACGGCCAGTTTGAAGAAGTCGAACGTCGGCATGCGAAAGCGTGGCGTGCGGCGTTGGCCGCGCTCGATCTGGACGCGATGTACCGGAGCTTTCGGCCGTTTGTTGAGCGGATCGGCAAGCCGAAGTCGTATGTCGACGCCAAAGCCATCGTCGACACCATCTTGAATGATCCTGCCAGATCGGAAGGAGTGCTCGGGTATGCGTTCCAGACGCTCAACGTACCGACTGAGTACTGGGGCACCATCTTCAAGCGGTGGCAGGACGAAGGATCACCGCCGTTTCCGCAGTTCGCGCCATACGCGGCCCACGTCCTCGGAGTTGAGTTGTTCTACGCCATCTCCGTCGGATCTGACCTGATCTCGAAAGATCGGCCGAGTCACAGGGCAGACCTCGCATACCTGTACTACCTACCGTTCTGCATGGTCTTCGTGTCGCACGATAAGCTTCACGCGAAGACGGCACGCCTCTTCATGCGTCAGAACCAGGTCTTCGTCTGGGGTGGGGAGATGAAGGAGGACATGCGCCGGCTCGATGCGCACTACTCCGCGTTGCCCGAGGAGATCCGCGAACAGGGCGTCATGCGATTCGCCTCAGATCCGCCAGATGACATGACGTACCTGACAACGCGGCTGCATGAGCAGTTTCTCCCTGGGTGGCGGAAGAGGCACGACACCAAGACTCCCCCGGAATCGGCGGACAAACTGATCAGGGAAGTGCGAGAGGCTGCCGAGGCGCCAACGGCAGCCGAGGACGTTCCCATCGACGACGCGGCGTTCGTCCTCTTCGAGCGCCGGATACCCGTCCGCATGGGCAAATGACGCGTCGTCCCGCCGGGCGCCGAGAAGAATGAGTTCCCGCCGTTCAAGTAGCGGGCGACTCTGGCCGGTGGCGGCAGTCCCAGCCGATAAATGATTGATCGGAAGCTCGTCTTCCGCGGGATCCGGTACTCGGATGCCGGCAGCTTGACGGCCGGGGGGCGTGGCGGTCGCACGACCGGGCCTTCAGCAACGGGGCCCGACCCGACCTCACCTCGCGGAACGGCCTCCGCCCGCTGCATTACTACTGCATTACTATTTGCGCTCCGGAATGCAGGTTAATGACCCGGAATGACCGGCATTCCCGGGCGACTTTTCGAGGATTTTTGGAAGGATTGGTTGCGGGGCGTGATTTGAACCCGCGACCTTTGGGTTATGAGCCCACCCGCTATGCCTGCTCATTCCCGATGATTTCCGCAATCTCGGGCTCCCGTTTTCAAGCGTGTCTTCCCCGATTCTCCCGACGCGCTGGAAAGGCATCGAGGCGTCGATCCTCCGACGTCGTTCCGCGTCGGCCTCACCGACCCGGTGCTCGCGATCTATGTCCGCTCACCCGGGTGCCTGTCCCTCGAAATCCCGCGACAGCCCAGAACGTTGCAGGAACTCGCTGACCCGCAGAATCTCGATGCCACGAAAACGTCCGAGCGTCAGAAGATGCGCGTCCCCAGAGACGATAACCCCGGCGTCGCCAGCGATCGCGCATTCAAGAACGCGGTTGTCATCCGCGTCACCTGGTACGTCGTCTAGCGTTTCGGTGGGGACGACGTGCCTCGTGCACGTCGTGATATAGGCCTCGTCCCGCTGCAGCTCCTCCGCCGTGCGTTGGAACTTGTCGCGCAAGACGCCTAGCGTCTCTTCGAGGATGGCATCCGAAATCGCGAGCTCGATCTGTCCGTCGAGCGCCATTTCGAGGAGCGTCAGGGGCTTACCGCCGAACCTGAGCGCGGAGATGTAGATGTTCGAGTCCGCCGTGACCCGGTCCACTTAACGCCTACGCTGCTCGCTGCGCCAATCGTGCACCGCCTGGTTGACGGTTTCGTCGACCTGCTCGTCTGTTATGCCGCGGCGACGAGCTTCCCCTTCGCTGCGAATCTGGGCTAGCCCGCGACGAGCGATCTCCCGGCGTACGGCTTCGCTCGCGAACTCGTCGGGCGTCATGCCGATCGTGCTGGCGACATCACGAGCCTGTTCCCAGAGTCCCGGCTCAAGTGCGACCGTCTTCCGCGCTTCCATGGTGGCCTCGATCCGATTATACCGCCCAGCCCAACGCCCGTCCGTTCAGAGCCATCGGCAGGTTCTGCCGCCACGAGCGCCCAAGGCCTCTCCGCGACTCGTCACAGCGGTCCTGTGAACGCCCCCAATTCAACCAGGTTGCCCAGGCCCGACAAGAGCCGCCTCTCCGTTCAACATAACCCTCACTGTGGTGGACACTTGGAGCCACTCCTGTTATCACGCCGCGTCGAGCCGGCGCGTCGCGACGTGCGTCCAAGAGCGGTCGGTTCCCGGTGGGCCCAAACCAACTCATCGCAGGCGCCGGCATTGGGCCCGAGCTTCCGACAAGGAAGGCTATTGCTGGGTAATGAGCCGGCGTTCCAAGCCGACAATGGGTTTGGCCGCCTCCTCGTAGTTGCCGAGAATCACGGACACCCAGTCCAGATCGGGATAGACGTTATAGCTGTCGCCAACGCCCGGACCACCGCCGGTGTGTCCGAAGAGACGCCGGGAATTGAAGATGCTGGCTCCAAATCCATAGCCGTAGAACGAGCCTTGTAGCCACGGGTCCCGTTCACCTTCAGGGGGCACCACCGTCTTGCCACTGGTGGCCAAATCCACGAACGCGGCCCCCAGCAGCGGGCCGTCCTGACCGAGCGCCCGCACGAACTTCAGCAGCTCACCGACGGTGGAATACGCGCCACCCGCCGGCGTGCCCACAAACGAGAACCTCTCACTGGTCGTGAAGTCGAAGCGTTCACCGCTCATGCGGTCGAGCGCGTACGGACGGGCGATATCGTAGGCCGATAGCACGTCGGGCCTGGTGTAGAAGCCGGTGCGCGCCATGCCGGCCGGCGTCAGGACGTGCTCACGGATGTAGTCATAGTAGTTCTGATTGGACGCCGCTTGGATGATCGCGCCCAGCACGATAAATCCATCATTGCTGTACTGGTACCTGGTGCCCGGAACGAACCGCAACGGCAGGCCGCGGATGATCGTCAGATTGCCCTCCCACACCTCCTCGATCGAGTCCCACGACAGTTCCTCCTGGGTCGGCGGTTCCATCGTTTTCGCCGGCCTGCCCACGCCCGCGGTATGGGTGAGCAACTGGTGCACGGTGACGGCGTCGGCGATCTCGGCCGGGAACCCGTCCAGATAAGCGCCCAGCTTCTCGTGAAACGAGATCTTGCCCTCCTGCGCGAGTTGCATCACGGCCACCGCGGTGAAGCATTTGTTGATCGACCCCAGACCGAACAGTGTGTCCATTTGGTTCGGGATGGACGCATCCTTGTTGGCCATCCCATACGCTCTTTCCAGCACGGGCCTGCCCCGGTACGACAGCAGCACGATGCCGGAGAACTGGTCCTGCCCCGCAAGGTAGGCGATGAACTGATCGTACTCGCCGCCAGGTCTGAGGGCTTTCGGTATCCGGCCGTGAAGCGTCGACTCAGCCTGTGCGATGCCCGGCATTGCCAGGACGGCACCGGCCGCAACCGGCGTGGCGCCCAGCAGCCCGAGCACCGCACGCCGGGACGTTGATCGCGGACACGTCGTCATGCATGACTCCTTACTGTTGATACGCGCGGCATCGCCTGGCAACTGGGAGCCTAGCGGCCATTTGCTAAGGATTTGTGAAGACGAGCCTGGAAGGAGGCCCTACGAGCTCTGGGCGACGGTGGACGTCATGACCGACCGGTACGACGTCGCGGCGTTCCTCCAACTCCGGCCTCCTTGCGGGCGAGGACCTTCTCGAGGATTCGGGTCACGCGCATGAGGACATTCAGGCGTCGCCTCATGTAGTTCGTCTCAACCGCCACTGTCTCGCCAAACACCATCGTCCTGTCCTGCTTCAGATCGCTGTGGGGCCATTCGGGATTCCCGTCGGCCGCAGGCCTGCCGGTCCGAGCGAACGCGAGCCAGTAGTTGCTGGCGCGCTCCGCGAACGCCTGGTCCGCGTCGGTCCAGATGTCCCTGCTGCCGGCGTACCTGTCACCGGTGGCCAGGAAATAAACGATCTCTCCGGCGTGTGGCACGCCGTGGGGGAACTTCGCGCGGCTCTTCACGGCCGTGTAGTCGAAGTAGTAGCGCCAGGTTGCCGCGAGCTTGGAGTGATGGTCTGCCGCCCACCGCACGGGCATCGTAAACACGAGGTCGCGCACCACCTGACGACCGAGCTCGCCTTTCTCGCGGACGCCCGGATAGAGCACCCGCAGGAGCAGACCCCCCGCGCCCAGTCGCTCGATCACGGCCGCCGGATCAATCTCGAACTGTGCGGCCACACTGGCATCGTCGCTGTTGTTGCCAATCATGAGCGGCACAGGCGCCTCTTTGCCCGCCAGGAACGTGTCCAGGATTGATTTCGGCAGGACCGGATCGCCCTGAATCGGCAGCGGCGCGTTGGAGAGCCCGCGGCCAAGACCGGCGAAGCGTTGCGCGGGCACCCCGCGAAGCTCCGTCAGCGTTGCCTTGGCGCCGTTCAAGCCGAGCGCGTCAGCAACCCGGATACCGACGTCAACGGCTGTGGCCCGAGCCCTGTCCGGGATCGCATACGAGCTCTGCACGATCCCCTTGTGAAACAGCCCGCGCGCGAGCGGTGACGCCATGAGCGCCAGGACGCTTTTCGCGCCGGCCGATTGGCCGAAGAGGGTGACGTTGTCAGGAT
>JBOGIN010000707.1:0-4667 GCA_050742275.1 Vicinamibacteraceae bacterium | reverse complement strand
CGGCCAGCTTCTCCAGGATCCGGTGCTCATCGGCGCCTCGCTCGTAGTCCTCTACGGCGGCTCGCCAATCCGGCGTGCCGGCGAAGCCATCGTGAATGAGGGTGACCCGCGTACCGGCTCGGGTCGGCGCGAGAGTGATGACCAATCGCATCGGGTGCAGCCAGTCTCCGCCCTCCTCTAGCCACGACAGGATCAGACTCTCCTCGGGCTTCAGCTCCAGAACCCTCCCGCTGATCCACGTCTTGTTGTCAGGCCCGAAGAACCGGTAGGCGCCGCCGACGTGGAGATCGATCTCCAGACTGGGGCTGAACCACCGGCGCAGCGCCTCCTGGGTGGCGAGCCAGCGCCAGACGACACTCGGCGGCGCATGGATCTCGATGGAGCGAAGAACCTGACGCATGGGCAGCTTCCCTTAATGGATTACTGAACGGTAATGTATTACTATGGGGTAACGTGTTGTCCATGTCAAGGGGGATGCGGGACGGTCGTCGCGCCTCCTGAGCCATCTCTATGTCGCGGCGAGATGGTCTCGGAGCATCGGTAAGGCCGCTCGCTCAACCCAAGTCGGAAGGCGCTTCCGCACAGCTCTCGTCCACCGCTCCATCTGGTTCCGGCTACGCGGAATCGCCTCGGCTTGGCCTCCGGTTTCGTCAGGCAGGAGGACGCGGATGTCGTACGTTATGTCGATGTCTTCCGAGAACCGACGGATGACTCCGTATCCCTTGGAGAGCGACGTGCCGCCCTTGAACGTCAGGTGCTTCGCAAGGTCGCCGGCGAAGAGGCCGGCGAGCGTCCAAACGACCCACACGTCCTTTTCCAGAAGGTCGGCGGGACGGCCGGAGTTGCTGGCCGCTACTCCGAGCGCGTCCCGCCTGTCCTTCAGCGACAGCGAGAAGTAGGAGTCAGGCACGCGTCGCTCGCCCCAACGGCTGTGGCTCGCGCGCGAACACGTTGCTGACCGTCTGGGCGAGCCACGTCGGGAGACCCGCCCGAGCCTCGAGAACTGCCTGCTGCTCGGCCCACGTCAATCTGCTTCTGAGCGTCTCGGCAGCTTCCTGAGCGTGACTCGGACCTAGCCAAGCAAGAGCTCGGACTGCTTGGCCAGCGCTGCTTCCGGGCCGATACAGCTGTCACCTAGGGGGGCGCTAGGGGTGCGCTGGGGGATCCTTTGGCGCGAGTGGACGCGCCGCGACCCGAGCGGACGCGCTACCCGCGTCCGGAGTTTTCGTCTGGCGTCGCTGGCCGATCGTCACCTGCTCCTCGAGTCGATCGAGATCACACCGGAGAACTACAGTGCGCATTGGAGCTCGAGAGCCGGGTCGAGCGGTCCGTCCCGCGCGGATCGATCCACGGCCGCACCACCGATCCTGGTGCCGGTGACGCTGCCGGGCGAGGACTCGGCGCCCGGCCCGCGCGCCAATGTGCTGGTGTTCCCGCACGCCAGGGGAGCGGGGTGTTCGACAATACGGTCGTGCTCTGGACCAGCGAGGTGGGCGCGGGAGCCGGTCACACGACCACCAACATTCCGATGGTGATTCTGCGCAGCGGTGGTAGCCACTTCAGGACCGGCCAGTACATGGACTATCGATCGGATCCTGCTTCGCACAGCGACGTGTTGACCTCGATCTGCAACGCGATGGGCATCGAGATCGACAAATTCGGGCAGGAATCCACCTGCAACGGGCCTCTCAGGGGTGTGACCTAAAGTTCCCCGTTCCGGGACGCTCAGTGTGCGGGTATCCAACATGATGTTCGGTCATTGGCATCCGCTCCGCGGCGTCCGGGCGCATGGTCCCGGCACGGCGAGCAAACCCTCGTGCCCACGGCGCAGCGGTGAGGCCATGCGCATAGGCACTCAGCAGCACGGTGACACCTGCAACCAGCATGATCTTCTCGGCTTGGGCAGTACCCACCTTCTCGACGACCAACAGCGCGAACAGAATCGATGCAAGACCCCGCGGACCGAACCAACCAAAGAACAGCACCGTCTCGCCGCGGACGCCCGAGCCGATCATGGACAACGCGACAGCCAGCATCCGAACCGCGACCAAGCTCAGCACCGCGTACACCACGATCCGCCAGTCGATGTCGCCCAAAAACGGACCTGCGATAACCGCGCCGAACATGGTGAACGTCAGCATCGCCAGCAGCTCGCCCTCCCGTTCGGCGAAATCGTGGACCTGCGGGCATTGCTCTCGTGCCACGGTGCCGAAACTGAGCCCGGCGACGAATGCGGAGATGAAGCCGTTCCCGGTGACGAGCTCCGCAGTCACAAAGGACGCGACTGCCAGCGCCACGACGATCAGCCGGCGGTATGTGGACGTCACGGCCCGCGCCGCGTCCAAGCGACTAAGAAGCCAGCCGCCTATCACTCCCACGAGCACGCCGGCGACCGCGCCGAGCCCAATCCGCCGGACCGCGAACCCGACCCAATACCACGCTGAGCCTTCCAGGCCTTCACTGCTGGCCGTCAGTGCGACCATGAGCAAGACGATCGGCAACGCGATACCGTCGTTGAGCCCACTCTCCACATTGAGCGTTTGCCGGACCCGCACGGGAAGCCGCCGGTCGGACACCACGGCAGCGCCGAGCGCCGCATCGGTGGGAACCAGCACCGCGGCCAGCAATGCGGCCTCCCAGACGCCGAAGTCATCGAACAACAGTAAGGCTGCGGCGGTGCCGAAGACGACACCAAGTGGCATGCCAACGCCCAGCAGACGAGCAGGAAACTGGTACTCGCGGCGCAACGTGACGATCCGAATCCGCACCGCGTTGGTGAACAGCACCAACACCAGAGTCGTCTCGGCCAGGATGCGGACCGCGCCCTCGTCCGCAGTGCCAGTGAGCCAGCCGAGCCCGCCTTCGCCGAGCACGAACCCCGCGGTGACGAAGATCATAGGTGCGGTGACGGACGTGCCGGCCAGCCACCCAGACACCAGCCCGTAGCCGATTACAAGTGCGGCGAGGATCAACAGGTCGATCATCAGTGGCTCGGGCCGGGCCTCCCCCTCCCTCACTTCACGGCCCGGGGCCGTAGAGCGCATTCAGAGGGCTCGGAGACTACATTGGGGACGGCGAGCTCGCGCGCTGGCTCTCCAGTTCGTCGAGGTAGATAGCCACGCTCGGATGTGCGGAAAGGGTTCGAGGCCGAAATGCGCCAGTCGCCACGACTGGGCACCGCATGATGTAATACCGAAGATTGCTCTTCGGCCAGAGGTCGTTGTCGGTCTTGCTGGCGATGTAGCAGACGATCGCGGTGCTCTCCCACAGCTTGACGTCGCCGTCGACGAGCGCTCGAACCTTGCCGTTGGGGCTTCAGCTCGCTTCCGTTTCGCGATTGTGCTCGTGATCGATGCAGCGGGTGGCCCAGGGAACGAGCTCGAGGCGGTCAGGGACGATCTCGTTGCCGCAGACCTCGCAGCGGCCGTATCGGTCCGGCTCCTTGTAGATCGTGCGCAGGGCTTCGTCGATCCACTGGAGCAGGCGGCCCTCCTGGCCGGCCAGCATGTAATTCACTCCGCGCTCGTTCGTGTCCGTACCCTCGTCCGCGGGGTGTAGCGGATAGTAGGTCAAGTCGCCGTCATCCTCGGGCTGGCCGACGACGTGGCGGTCGAAGTTCGAGATCGTCTCGAGCACGCGCGACCGCTCGTTTAGCAGCCGTTCCTCGAATTGCTGGAGATTGTCTCTTCTCATCGCCCTCGTTGTCCTCGCTTTCGGCACGTGGGCCCACCACTGCAATCCGGCCGACCCGGATCGCGAGATCAGCGCGTGATGGCGCACAGCGGCTGAGCGCCGAAACACCTGGAGCATCGCTAATGGGAGCTGCACGGCGCGTGCCTTTGCGTACAGCACGCGACGCCCGTCGCCTGATCCGCACGTGCCGGCCGATATGCATCCACGCTGGATTCGCGAGGGGCACCTGAGGATGTCTCCAGGGCAGGCTCCTGGACGCGCCCGGTCACGCGATTCGTGACCGGTGCTGAATGGGTTTCGGCGCAGTCTGATTGTAGTCCAGACGTTTGGTCACGTTGCTCTTCCCTTGAAGGTCATTTGACGGGCGTGGTCAGCGAGTTGTCATTGGTGTCGAGGACGAAGACAGCGAGCAGCTTCGCCGGCTCAGTCTTGCTTGCGTTGCGGCTGATCGAATGGGTCGCGTTCGGCGGTTCGGACCAGCTCTCGCCTGCCTGATAGATGCGCGTCTCGCCATCATTCACCTTCGACTCGATCGCGCCCGAGATCACATAGGCGTAGATGAAAGCCGACTTCGCGTGGGTGTGGGACGGAGAGGCCGCGCCCGGCGCGTAATCGACCTCCACGGCGAGCAGCGACTTGCCAGGGATGTTGGGAATTGCCGCCTCGAAGTTCTTCGTGACGGTTTCCGTTTCGCCATCCTGCGCAGAGACAGGGCCGGTCGTCGAGATGGCGAGGGCCGCGCAGGTAACGGCGATGATGGTTTTAATCGCCGAGCGGTAGCTGGTGCCGATGTCGTTGCCCTGGCGGTTCTTCGTCGAAGGGTCGTGCACCTGGAAGAAGAACTCGAGCAGCGCGCGGAAGTCGGTCTTCTCCGGGTCATAGATGACCTCGATGGACTCCGCGTGGGTGCCGTGGTTGCGATAGGTGGCGTTCGGGACGTCGCCGCCGCTGTAGCCGACGCGCGTGGACACGAC
>JBOGIN010000706.1:0-4350 GCA_050742275.1 Vicinamibacteraceae bacterium | reverse complement strand
GAGATTGAGCGCCTGCAGAAGGAGCCTCCGCCCGCCAGGGAGCTCGAGGGCATCCAGAACTACGTGGCTGGCATCTTCGTCCTGCAGAACTCGAGCCGTGAAGGCCTCATCAACCAGCTCGCGTTTCTGCGCCTCCACGGACTCCCGGACGCCTATTTGACGAGCTACGTCAAGAGTGTCCATGCGGTGACACCACAAGATGTCCACCGCATCGCCAAGGAGTACTTGCGAGGCCCGGCCATGACCATCGTCGTCGTGGGCGACCGCGCGCAGATCAGGAAGCAGCTGACGCCGTTTGGGGACGTGATCGAGCAATAGGCATTGTTCAGGAGACGAGGAGGATGAACGCCGCGCCGCTGACCACGCTCCGGACGAGGTGCAGCTGGCCCCACCGGCGAAGCAGCACCGCCGCTTCCGGAGATGAGCCGTCGAGCGCAGGATCGAGCAATCGTCCGTTCGTCGGGTAGATGACGAGCAGGGTAAACGGGATCACCGAGCCCTGGAGGAGGCCGGCGACGAGCAGCGCGGAGCCGTAGCCCTGCCACCACGCCACGATGGCCGCGAGGCTGCCTATCGCCGCCAGTGACGCTTGCAGGGGCGCCGCGCGGCGGTAGCTCGGACGGAACTCGGCAATCGCCGCCGCCGTGCCGGCAGCCAAGCGCGCCGGATGCTCGACCAGGGTGATGTAAATAGCAGCGCCCGCGAAGACACCCGTGCATAACGTGGCGAGGACCAAGGCAATCATCGGCGACCTCCGCCGTCTGCGACACTGTCTTCGCGTTGGCTCATTGCGCGATGACGCTGTGCCCCCGTGACGGCCAATGCTGAATAGATCTGGCTCCGGAATCGACTGCGCGTCGTTGCCAGAAGGACAAGCGGTTGAAAGCCAGCCGCAGACGCGAGCCGCGTCAGCGTTCGAAACGGGAGAGGATACGGAACCCACACGGAGCCCTGCGTAATGTCATACTCGACGATGACAAGACGTCCAGAGGATTTGAGGTACGCGCGGACCTGCTCGAGCACTGTGACCTGATCCTCGACGAAATGCAACGCGTTTGCCAGGAGCACGCCGTCGAGAGGCGGCAGCTCGAGCGGCTGTCTGAAGTCTGCCTCGATGAGGTGCGTCTTCAATAGATCGGCGTTGCTTCCAAGCCTCTTCTGACGCTTCAGCATCGCACCGTCCACGTCTACGGCGTAAATGTCGGCGTCGGGTGCGAGCAGCTCCCGCAGCGCACGCGTGAACGTGCCATCACCAGACCCGAGATCCGCCCACGCGGTGTCCCCCCGCTGCATGCCATTCACGATGAGATCCACAGCTGTGCGGTGCTGCATAACGCCCAGCGACGTCAACCCAGACGACGAACACTATCAGCGCGATGGTCCCGAAGACCGTCGCTAATCGGCTTCATCGTCCCACTCACGCGGCCGATTCGTCCAGTGGCTTGCAGCCGATTCGTCCGGCTGGACGCACGCTGCTCTCCTCTCTGACCACAGGGCATGCCCGCCGCCCGGCCACTCCTTGTGCCCTCCATACACCTTGACCTTCGATGGCTCATCGGATATATGTCGAAGTCGGAGGTATTAGGGCGAGATGAGCTGGTGGAAACACCTCTTGGGGCGCAAGCGGATCGATACGCAGCTCGACCAAGAGTTCAGCGACCACATCGAACGCCTCGTGACCGACTACATGCGGACCGGCATGAGCGAGGTCGAGGCGCGGCGCACAGCCAACCTCGCGTTTGGCGGCGTCGAGCGGATGAAGGAGGCGTGCCGCGATGTGCGCCCCACGCGATGGATGGAGAACATCGTCCAGGATGTGCGCTACGCGCTCCGCCAGCTTCGCCGACAGCCGGGCTTCACGACCGTCGCGCTACTGACGCTTGTCGTTGGCATAGGCTCGAATACCACCATCTTTGCTGTTGTCAGCGGCGTCTTGCTCAGACCGCTGGCGTATCCGGATCATGACCGGCTCGTTCATGTCCACCTCGGCGGTTACCAACCGCAAGCCCAGTTCTTGGCGTTCCGAGAGCGCGGCAAGACGATGCGTATCGGTGCGTACCGAGGTGGCCAGGAGCTGACCCTGACCGGATCCCACGAGCCAGTCCGCCTCATGGGAGCAAGGGCAAGCGCGGAGCTGCTCAGCGTGCTCGGGATGCCGCCGGCACTTGGACGTACGTTCCGGGACGACGAAACGCATCCTGGTGCCGACGCGGTCGTTGTCTTGAGTTACCGCCTCTGGCAGCAGCGCTTTGGCGGCGACGAGAGCGTCCTCGGGCGATCGCTCGTGCTCGACGGCGCGCCACGATCGATCGTCGGCGTTATGCCTTCCGAATTTCGATTTCCGTCTCGCGACACAGCGTTCTGGATACCGCTCACAATCGACCGCACCAACCGAGGTGACCTTTGGGGGATCAATGCGTGGACCATCGGACGTTTACGTCCGGGCGTGGATCTCGAGCAGGCTCGCGCCGAAGTGCGGTCATTTGGGCCCATATTGCGTGAGCTGTTTCCGTCTCAATCGTTCTACCGCGGCTGGGAACAGAGAGCAGTCGTCATGTCCCTCCACGAGCAGCTGGTTGGCGACATTGGGCGCACCCTGTTCGTCCTCTTGGCCGCCGTCGGCAGCGTGATGCTGATCGTCTTTGTCAACCTCGCGAGTCTCCTGCTAGCGCGTGGAACGGCGCGGCACAGAGAGCTCGCCATCCGCGGCGCGCTTGGTGCAGACCGCAGTCGACTCTTCCGCCAACTCCTGGTGGAGAGCGTGACGCTCTCACTCCTCGCGGGCGTGCTAGCGACGGCGCTCGCTTACGCCAGCCTTCAGACTGTTGTATCACTCCTTCCCCCGGACATCCCTCGGATCGAGGAGATCCAGATGGACGGTCGAGTGCTGGGCTATGCCTTTGGGCTCTCCCTGCTAACGGGATTTGTGTTTGGCGTGTTGCCAGCGTTGCGTGCGTCCGTGTCGAGCGTTGGCGCCGCGCTGTCTAGCGCCGGACGGTCGATGATGGCGGGCCGCACGGAACGGCGCGCCTCTGATCTTCTGGCCGGAGCGGAGTACGCGCTCGCCCTCATGCTCGTAGTCGCAGCGGTCCTGCTCATGAAAAGTCTCTGGAATCTCTCCAGGGTCGATCCCGGATTCCGTGCGGACCAGCTCGTGTCAGCAACGGTAGTGCCGTCCGAGCTCCAGCACCCCGATGTGCAGGCGCAGCGTCGCTTCGCCGAGCAGGTCGTTGCTCGCCTCCGCCAGCTGCCCGATGTCCGCGTTGCCGCCTTTGCCGCCGCGATTCCCTTCGGCGGCGAGAGGCTCGGTGGTGTCTTCGCCATCGAAGGGCGGCCCGATCCTGAAACCACAGGGGAAGGATGGTGTGAGCCGCACTCGTTCGCGCCCATCAGCCCTGACTACTTGAGAGTCCTACGGGTACCGCTCCTCGCGGGACGGGCGTTTACCGAGCAGGACAGGGATGGCGCGACACCGGTCGCGCTGATCAGTCGCAGCCTCGCGAAAACCTACTGGCCAGGCGACGATCCAGTTGGCCAACGTATCAGGACCCCTGGCCCCGGTTCACCCTGGATCACCATCGTCGGGATCGTGGACGACGTCAAGTGGAGCAGCCTGGCCGACGAAGGAAGTACGATCTTGTATTTGCCTGCCGCGCAATATGGTTGGGCTCCCACGAGCATTGTGGCTCGCACGACCGGCGATCCACAACGACTCGCGAGAAACCTTCGAGGCATCGTTGCTTCACTGGACAAGAACACGCCGGTCAGCGACATTCGTACGGCGAACGAGCTCCTCGCCGAGTCCGTGGCGCAGCCGCGATTTACCGCAACCGTGTTGAGCGTGTTCGCTGGCATCGCGCTGTTTCTTGGCGCGGTCGGCATCTACGGCGTGATGGCGTACGCCGTCAGCCGCCGCACACAGGAGATCGGTGTGCGCGTCGCGCTGGGCGCCAGCCGCGGCCACCTCCTGCGCCAATTCCTCGGCCGGGGCCTCGGCATCGCGCTCGCGGGAATCGCCGCGGGACTGTGCGGTGCGGTCGCCATCACGCGCGTGCTCTCGAGCTTCCTGTTCGACGTCGAGCCGCTCGATGTGGGGGTATTCGCTGGCGTCGCCATCGCCCTGGGCGCCGTGGGCTTGCTCGCCTCATACCTACCAGCCCGCCGCGCAGCGCGCCTCAATCCGATAGACGCGCTGCGCGCCGACTAACACGGGTTCACGAAGCGCGTCCGAGGCGTTCTTGCCATCATTCGGTGGGCAGCGTTACGGCTCGAACCAATCCCGCACGTCAACTATGTAGCGCTCGCGGCGTCGTAACTGCATGACACCACGGATCGCCCCTTGATATACGT
>JBOGIN010000705.1:0-3446 GCA_050742275.1 Vicinamibacteraceae bacterium | reverse complement strand
GTCTTGTGGCGCGTGTCGCGGGTGGCCCGGACGGTGTCGTCCCGCTCATCCGGAAGGCCATCCTCGGTGTCTCACCAGACGTGCGGTTCGTGCAGGTCGAAACAATGGCAAACCGCTTCGACAAGCTGCTCGCGCCGTGGCGACTCGGCGCGACGATGTTCGTGATCTTCGGGCTGCTTGCGCTGCTCGTGGCAGCGGTCGGACTCTACAGTCTGCTCGCATTCGGCGTTGCGCAACGGCGGCGAGAGATAGGCATCCGCGCCGCGCTCGGCGCCACGCGCCCTGACCTGGTGCGCCTCGTCATGACCCAGGCCGCGCGGTTCATCGTCGCTGGCCTTGCGCTTGGAATGGCGACCGCACTCGCAGTGGGCCGCTTCCTCGACGACCTGCTCTTCGGCGTCGCAGCCACCGACCACGTCGTTCACACGCTCGTGATCCTGACCGTGGTCATCTCCGGTGCGCTCGCAGGGCTCGTCCCGGCGTGGCGGGCCACGTCGGTGAGTCCGACGACCGCAATGGGCGCGGAGTAGCCCGTCGGCGTTCCCAGCACGCTCCTCACCTCGGTTGGTTTCAGCTGTAACACGACTCGCTGTTGATTGAAATCATCCCGTAGCCTGCGCCGTCCAAGAATGGCCGTTGCGCGCGAGAGTGCGGCTCTCGTGGGTTGCGAAGCCATGATTGGAGGTATGTGACATGACACGACGTGAGCTGATTCAACGATCGATCAGAGGGTTGAGCGCCGCCGCGCTGGCACATGTCGGAAGCGGGTGTGGAGCGTGGGCTGCTTCAGCCTCTCGCAGCGATGCTGCTGGCAGAGGTTCCGTCGGGGCCGTGCAGGGCGGTGCGCTCCAAACGCTCGAGACACAGCTGACCGGCGAGGTGGTCTGGCCTGGACATCCACGTTACGAGCACGCACGCAAGGTCTGGAACGGCGTGGCGGATCGCCACCCGGCGCTCATCGTGCGTCCCGCCGATTCCGCGGACGTGTCCCTTGCGGTCAGATTCGCCCGCGAGTACGACTTGCCGCTCGCGATTCGCAGCGGCGGCCATAGCATCGCCGGCCACGGCACGATTGACGATGGCCTCCTCGTGGACGTTTCGACCATGCAGCGCCTGAGGATTGATCCCTATCGGCGCATCGCGCGTGCACAAGCGGGCCTGAGGTGGGAACAGTACATGGCGGCGGCACAGAAGTACGAGCTGGCCACGACGTCTGGCGATGTTGCCAGCGTCGGCCTCGGCGGGCTGACGCTAGGGGGCGGCATCGGCTGGTTCGTCCGCAAGCACGGGCTCACGATTGACAATCTGCTGGCGGTGGACGCCGTGACAGCCGAAGGACAGCTGATCACCGCGAGCGCGGCGGAGCATCCCGACCTGTTCTGGGCACTGCGGGGCGGGGGCGGCAACTTCGGCGTCGCGACGGAATTCACGTTCCGGCTGCATCCTGGTGGAACGATCCTGGGTGGCGCCGTGTTCTACTCGGCTGCAGAAGCACTGACGGTCGTTCGCGCGGCCGCCGACTATGCAGCCCAGGCTCCAGACGAGCTCACGATCCAAATCGTCTTGATGAGCGCGCCGCCAGCGCCGTTCATCCCACCAACGCACCGAGGTAAGCTCGCCGTCGCCCTGTTCGTGTGTTGCACCGGCGATCTGCAAGAGGCCGCGCGCATCGTCGCGCCGCTACGACGGCTCGGTTCACCGATAGCCGATGCCATCACGCCCATGCCCTACCCAGCGATGTTCGCCCTCACCGAGCCGGCAACGGTCAAGGGCGAGTACCACGACGTGCGGTCGATGTTCTTGCGAACGATGGATGAACAGGTGGTTGGGGCGATTGTCGACGGCGCCAGCCGCGGCACACAAGTCTACCCGCGGGTGCAAATCCGCGTGCTGGGCGGCGCAATGGCGCGCGTGCCGAAGCGAACCACCGCCTTCTTCCACCGAGACAAGCCGTTTATGTGCTCCATCTTCAACTCGACGCCTGACCGTTGTGCGTTCGAGGCCCAACAACCCTGGCTGGAGGAGTTCTGGCAAACGATGCAGCCATGGGCCGACGGCGTGTACGTGAACTTTCTCAACGATGAAGGACAGGAGCGCGTTCGGGAGGCGTATGGGCCGCACTACGGGCGCCTCCGACAGCTCAAGGCGCGGTATGACCCCGACAACCTGTTCAATGCGAACCAGAACATCAAGCCTCGGCCGAGTCCGGCCAGTCATGCGGCTGGTTGAGGCCAGGCGCACACCTGACGATGCGGCGAGCAACGGTCGAGAATCGCGGGGCAAGAGATCAATGTAGAATACGGCGCAATTGTCAGCAACGGAGCCAAGAGCCATGGCGAAACACCGTTCGATCCGTGGGTGCGGCTGCAGCGACATCCTCGTGCGCGCCGGATTCTCCAACGCCGGACCTAAACGTAGGCCCCGCAGAGTCGCGACGGCGCTTTCGATGCTGCTGCTCGTGGCCGTTTGGGGGAACCGCGACATCATGTCCTCGCCGGCTACCTCCAGGCCCGCCGTCCGCGTGACCACGGGCAATGGCATCGTGGAGGGAATCTCCGAAGCGAGCGGCGTTCATGTGTTCAAGGGGATTCCCTACGCCGAACCTCCCGTGCGCGAGCTGCGGTGGAAGCCGCCGCAGCCGATCAGCAACTGGAGGGGCGTGCGCGCCGCGGACCGTTTCGCGCCGCAGTGCATGCAGCAGCGCGTATTCGACGACATGGTATTCCGCAACGACGGCATGAGCGAGGACTGCTTGTACCTGAACGTGTGGACGCCAATGACGTCGGGAGACGCAAAGCTGCCCGTCCTCGTGTATTTCTACGGCGGCGGCTTCGTGGCCGGCGACGGCTCGGAGCCGCGCTACGCCGGCGAGAGCATGGCGCAGAAAGAGATCGTCGTCGTGACGATGAGCTATCGGCTCGGCATCTTTGGCTTTTTCGCCCACCCAGAGCTGACCAAGGAATCTCCGCATCATGCGTCCGGCAACTACGCCCTGATGGACCAGGCCCAGGCCCTCCGCTGGGTGCAGCAGAACATCGCCGCGTTTGGCGGGGATCCGAAGCGGGTGACGATTGCCGGCGAGTCGGCCGGGTCGTTCTCCGTGAGCGCCCAAATGGCGTCGCCCTTGGCGAAGGACCTGATCGCCGGCGCGATCGGTGAGAGCGGCTCACTGCTCGGAAGACGGCAACCCGCCCCGCTCGCCGATGGCGAACAAGAGGGGGTGACCTTCGCCGTGGCGGTCGGCGCCACGTCGCTTCCGGAGCTCCGCGCCCTGTCGTCAATGGAGCTGCTCCAAGCCGCCGGCCGCTCCGGCATGCCGCGCTTCCGTCCGATCGTCGACGGCTACTTCTTCCCGAAGGCGCCGGCGGAGATTTACGCCGCCGGGGAGCAGGCGCACGTCCCGCTCCTCGTTGGCTGGAATTCCGAGGAGAGCGGCTATCGGGGAC
>JBOGIN010000704.1:0-5492 GCA_050742275.1 Vicinamibacteraceae bacterium | reverse complement strand
GTGCTGCCGCGCAAGGAGAACCGCGTGCTGCTCGATCCGGCGGTGAAGGACGTCTGGGGCATTCCGGTGCTGCGCTTCGATTACCGGTTTCGCGACAACGAGCTGAAGATGGCCGAGGACATGGCGGAGCAGATCGAGGAGATGCTGACGGTCGCCGGGGCGGAGAATATCCAGATCCATCGCGAGCCGCTGCCACCGGGCTGGTCGATTCACGAGATCGGGACCGCGCGCATGGGCGACGATCCAAAGACCTCGGTCACCAACAAGTTCTGTCGACTGCACGAGGTCTCGAACGTCTATCTTGCGGATGCGGCGCCGTTCGTGTCGGGTGGCACGCAGAACACGACTTGGTCTATCCTCGCCATGTGCTGGCGGACCATGGACTATCTCAAGGAAGAAATGAAGCGGGGTCACGTCTAAGGAGGCAACGTTGAAGCGTCTTGGCATGGGCATCGTTGGCGCGGGCTTCGTCGGTCCGCATCACGTCGAGGCGGTGCGGCGGTTGGGATTCGTGGACGTCGTCGGCATTGCGAGCAGCAGTGAGTCAGCGGCGAAAGCCAAGGCGGAACAGCTCGGCATTCCGAAGGCGTACGCCGGGTATGACGCGCTCGTTCGCGATCCCGACATTCACGTGGTTCACAACACCACGCCAAATTACCTGCACTATCCCATCAATCTCGCCGTCATCGACGCGGGCAAGCACATCGTCTCGGACAAGCCGCTGGCGATGAGCGCGGCGGAAGCGCGCAAGCTGCTCGATGCCGCCCGTGCGAAGGGCGTCGTGCATGCCGTGACGTTCAACTACCGGGGCAACCCGCTCGTGCAGCAGATGCGCCTGATGATCGCGCGCGGCGACATCGGCCGCCCGCACTTCGTGTTTGGCCAATACCTGCAGGATTGGTTGCTGTTCGACACCGACTATTCGTGGCGGCTCGAGCCGGACAAGGGGGGCGCGTCCTCAGCGCTCGGCGACATCGGCTCACACTGGTGCGACCTGGCGCAGCACGTCTCCGGTGCGCGCATTATTGAAGTCCTCGCCGATGTGTCGACGACCATCAAGACGCGCAAGAAGCCGTCCGGCTCGCGCGAGGCGTTCGCCGCGGGCAAGGTGGACGACAAGGTCGAAGAGGTCGACATGAAGGTGGAGGACCTCGCCACGGTGCTCGTGCGCTTCGACTCCGGCGCGCGGGGCGTGTTCTCCGTGAGCCAGGTGAGCGCAGGGCACAAGAACGATCTGTTTCTCGAGGTGGACGGCGCCAGCGGGTCGATGCGCTGGTATCAGGAACGGCAGAACGAGCTGTGGATCGGCCGGCGCGACCAGCCGAACCAGGTGCTGTTGAAGGACCCGTCGCTGCTCGACGAGCCGGCCCGCGGGTACGCGCATCTCCCTGGAGGACACCAGGAAGCCTGGACGGATGCGTTCTGCAACCTGATGCGGGATGTTTACGGCTACATTGCCGAGGAACGCAGTCCCAAGAGCGACGACCGGCCGCCCGCGTTCGCCACGTTCGAGGACGGCTATCGCGCGAACTGCCTGGTCGACGCCATGCTCGAGAGCGCAAAGGCGGGCACCAAGTGGACGAAGGTGGAGTATTGACGGCGAAAAGGGGCCTGTCCTCTTTCTGGAGCGGAGACTGTTCATGACCGTACAGGCGTTCGAACCGAAGTACATGAAGGTCGGGATTCTCACGGCGGCGCTGCAGGAGCTCACGCCGCGCGAGGTCCGTGACGCGGATCCGGATCGCGCGATCGAAGAGTGGGTGGCGTTCGCGCACGACCTCGGCGCGGATTACATCCAGCTCTCGGCGGCGCTCCATCCTTCGGACGCAGACGTGCCGCCGGAAGCCATGCTCGACCCGGTCGCCAATACGCTCGACCTACGGCAGCCGTTCACGAAGGCGCGCGCGAGGCGCGTCCAGGCAGCGCTCGACGCGCACGAGATCGGCATCTCGGAGATCGGCTACTTCGACAACATGCTCCACCCGGACGCGGCGCTGTCGAAAAAGAAGCACGACTTCATGCACCGCGTGTTCGAGGCATGCGAGCTGCTCGGCGTCGAGGCGGTGTGCGGCTTCGTGGGCCGCAACTTCGAGCAGAGCATGGATCAGGATCTGCGGGATTTCGAGGAGAGCTTCATCCCGCTGCTGAAGGAAGCCAAGGCTCGGGGGTTGACCTATCGCGTGGAGCAGTGCCCGATGCCCGGCTGGACGACCGGCGATAGCTTTCACAACAACATCGCCTACACGCCGGGGGCCTGGATCGCGCTCCACCGGATCTGCGAGCGGCACGGCGTGGGCGATCAGTTCCGCATTCACTACGACCCGTCGCATGCGATCTTGATGGGCCAGGACACGCGCTCGATCTTTCAATACCTCAAGAACGAGGGATACGAGTTCCTGATCGGTGGCTTCCACGTCAAAGGCCAGGTCATCGACGCCAAGGGCGTGTCAGCCTGGGGCTACGGCGGACAGACCATGGAGCGTGGAGACTGGGTGAACGGGCAGCCGTCCACGAACCCCGCTGATCAGTTGAACGCCTGGAAGAAGCAGATCGTCTTGTGCGAGCACGAGCTCCCAGGCACGGCGCGTCACGATCCGCTCGCCTACCTGCAAAACCGAACCGTCGACTGGCTGGATCATCAGCTCGCCGCACGGGAGCTGCTAAAGCTCGACGTTTCCAACACCTTCCTCATCGTCGAGCACGAGTACCCCAAGGCACGCATTCAGGACCGCGACCGGCTCGCACCGATTCTCCAGGGATCGGTCGCGTTCGTCCGCGCCATCGACCGGGCAGCGGCGGCGATGTACGCCCTGCAGCACGAGGTGCTCCAGGCACAAGGCATTCCCATCCAGGGCGTCGGGCGAGAGGCGTACCGTTCGTAAGCAGGAAACAGGAAACGGGAAACAGGGAGCGGGAAACGGGAAACGGGATTGGCGTGTAGGCCAGATCGTCAGAACCCAGCTCCGTTTCCTGTTTCCCGTTTCCTGTTTCCTGTTTCTGTCGAATGGTTAATCCACTACCCTGTGGCGTTTCTTGAATCGTCACCCTGTTTTGGTCACCAATGGCGATGGTGCGTGGCGCAGCGTCGATATCGGCGTCGTTTGACACGATTCTTGGAGAAGTGGTACCGTTCCAGCGCCAAACAAGCTTAGAGGTAATCCACTGGTATGACCTCAACGGTTGACGTTTCTGCGCTCACGCGATTTCACAGTGTCGCGGCCGAGAAGGTGGTCGGGCACGTGCGGCAGCTCATCGAACGCGGCGGGTTGAAGCCGGGAGATCGGTTGCCGGCGGAGCGGGAGCTCGCCGTGCACATCGGGGTGAGTCGGCCAAGCGTGCGTGCGGGACTGCGTGCCTTGGCGGCCATGGGCGTCGTCCAGTCTCGCCACGGTGCCGGGACGTTCATTCGCGGCGGACCGCCCATGCTCGGGAGCGAGCCCTTGAGCTTTCTCGCGGCGCTGCACGGCTGCACGCCGACCGAGATGTTCGACGCGCGGCGCGTGCTCGAGGTCGGCGTCGCGGGCCTTGCGGCAGAGCGCGCCACGGGCGATCAGCTCGCGACGATTGCCGAAGAGATTACCGGGATGTACGCGTCGATGGACGATCAGCAGGCGTTCCTCGTCCACGACATCCGGTTTCATCGCGCGGTGGCCACCTCCTCCGGGAATCCAATACTGGCGTCGCTCGTGGAAATGGTCTCGGCGTTGTTCTACGAGCACCGGCGGCAGACCGCGGGCCGGGCGCACGGCGCGGAGCTGAAGGAGGCCGCGGACCTGCACCGCACGATTTACCAGGCCTTGCGGGCCCACGATCCGGATCGGGCACGCAACACCATGGACAAGCATTTGCGGACGTCGCGCGAGCGGCTGCTTGCCGAAGACAAGAAGGAAGAGCCACCCAAGGGGGGCGCGGAAGCCGGGGCGGGCGGCGCCAGGCCAGAGACGATACCAACGGACACGTAGGACATGCGGTCGGTTGACCACTTCGGATCCGACTCGAACCGCAAGGGCTGCGCGGTGTGCGCGGAACCTACCTAGAATCAGTGCATTGATTCTTGACAGCCCGTGGAGCGGATGATAGAAGAACCGGGCATCTGTGCGGCTGTTTGCGCTCCACGTGGTCAGACCTTGTCATCCTCATCATGGCATTTCGTGGACTCGATCTCACTGGGCGTGTAGCGGTTGTTGTGGGGGGGACGTCGGGCATCGGCCGCGCGTTGGCGCTGGGGTTGGCAGACGCAGGCGCCGACGTCGTGGCGACGGGGCGCCGGACCGCGCTCGTCGAGGAAGTCGCGGGCGAAATCGAGCAGCGCGGGCGGCGGACGTTGCGATGTCCGGCGGACGTGAGCGATCGCGCGTCGCTCGAGCGGCTGCGCGACGAGACACTGAAGACGCTTGGCGCCGCCGATATCCTGGTCAATTCCGCGGGGCGCACGAAGCGCGCGCCGACGCTCACGCAGCCGGAGGAGGAGTGGAAGGCCATCCTCGAAATAAACCTCACCGGCACGCTGCGCGTGTGTCAGGTGTTTGCGCCGGTCATGGTCGAGCGCCAATGGGGCCGGATCATCAACATTGCCTCGCTCGGATCGTTCGTGTCGCTTCACGAGGTCGCGGCGTATTCGGCCAGCAAGATGGCGGTGGCGTCGCTCACGAAGTCATTGGCGATTGAGCTCGCGCCGCACGGCGTGAGCGTCAACGCGATCGCGCCCGGCGTCTTCCGAACGGAGCTGAATGCGCAGCTCCTCGACGGCACGCCGCGCGGCCAGGAGTTTCTCCTGCGCACGCCGATGCAGCGCTTCGGTCGCGTCGACGAGCTGCAGGGCGCCGCCGTGCTCCTGGCGTCGGAGTCTGCCAGCTTCATCACGGGCCACGTGCTCGTCGTCGACGGCGGGTTCCTCGCAAGCGGCGTCAATCAATAGGACATTACGTATTCAGCACAAGGACACTCGTGCCTACTGACCTTCAGCCGGCCGTATCTCCGCCTCGAGCGGCGCCCGCGGTGGAGACGCCGCCCTCCGCAATCGGACGCTACCGCTGGGTCATTTGCGCACTGCTCTTCTTCGCAGCGACCATCAACTACGTCGACCGCCAGGTGATCGGCCTGCTGAAGCCCTCGCTCCAACAGGAGTTCGGCTGGTCCGAGCTCGACTATGGCAACATCGTCATGTCGTTCCAGGTTGCCTACATGATCGGCATGGCAGCCTCGGGCTGGCTGATGGATCGCGTCGGCACGCGGATTGGCTTCTCGATTGCCGTGGTCGTCTGGTCGCTCGCCGCCATGCTCCACGCCGAAGCGCCGGCGCTCGGCGCGCCGCTCGTCGGCGCGTTCGCCGGCGTGGGCCTCGCCTGGACGCCGTCGGTCATCGGGTTCTCGGTCAGCCGCTTCCTGCTCGCGCTGGGGGAAGCGGGCAATTTCCCGGCGTCCATCAAGACGGTGGCCGAGTGGTTCCCCAGGCGCGAGCGGGCATTCGCGACGGGGCTCTTCAACGCGGG
>JBOGIN010000703.1:0-2685 GCA_050742275.1 Vicinamibacteraceae bacterium | reverse complement strand
GCGCATCAATGCGCTTCCGTGATGGAAGGAACCGCGAGGCGGTTCCACAGCGATTGTTCGAGCGTGTTCCTGCCGACGAGAACCGGATCTGTCGGAGCGATCAGATATTCGCCTTCACGGTAGCGGGCGCGCTGTAACGCCTCATCGGACCTTCCGATGAGAACAAGTCGGGCGCGCGTTCGACCAAGCGAGTGGTCGAATGGAATTTGATCGGCTGCGAAACCGGCCACCTCGTCAAAGCTCGATTCGTAGAGCGTCAGCGTTGAAGGTCGATCAAATGTGACCGGCGCCGTTGTGATGAACGCGTGATAGCAGCGAGTCTGGCCGCCGATGGTGACGTCCACCGCAGATGTGGTCGTGTTCTTCATTGAGTTCCTCCTTTCCCGCCGTGAGGGCGCTGGTGTTCGACTCGATGAGTTCCGTCAGAATCCCGGGCCATCACATAGGTGCCTGCCTTTGGCGCCACCGAGGTCCCGGTCAAGCCCGGCAGCCCGAAGGGGTCGAAGCGAAGCGGAGAGGCTTGACCGGGCTGAGGGGCGCCGCATAATCGCGTGCGTGATGGCCCGATGGTTTGTGGATTGCATCGTTAGAACCCGCAGGCGCCTCCACGTGTAGTCACGCGTGGCAACCGGAATCCCAGCCGACGTGCCGTGGCGACGAGGTCGTCTGGAGACCAGCTATGGCGCAAGATCAGCGCGATCGCGACAAGCTGCGGGTACTGGCGCAGGTCGACGCGACCGTCTGCGTCGATGAGATCGAGGAACTCATCGCCGACATGAAGCTCATCGAGCAGCAGCGTGATCAGGTAGCGCGACCACGAAAGATCGCGCGTCTGATCCACGAGGCTTCGAAGGATCAATGGACGGAGTCTTGTTCGCCAATGGTGTAGGTCAATTTCTGGTGGCGAGAAGCGATTCCGTGAGTTGCGGCTCGTTTGGGAATGGCTGGTCTTGTTGCGCATGGGCACACCTCCGGTTGGGTTCCATCCCGCTCCTGGGAGCGGGCGGGGGAAGTGCGCGGCATCGCGCACGGCCGGGCGGGCAGGCCGGTGGTGCCGCACCCGCGCGGACTTGGATGGAAGGAGGCCGTGCGGGGATGTACCCGCACGGCGTCAGTGGCGGTCAGTGCACCGTGGTCAGGAGACGGCTGGCGGCCTGGTCGAGGGCGAAGCGCCCATCCTGCCAGGGCGTGTGTTGACTGAGCCTCGTCAGCCCTTGCACGTAGCCCCACACGGAGCGGGGATTCGGTTCATGCTGTTCCGCCAGCATGTATGCCTCCGCGGCCTGCTTCCGCGACAGATCCAGTCGCTGCACGACCGTATCGAGCACCGCGTCGCGCGTCGGACCGAGCTCCAAGGTCGTGGCCCGCTGGAGCAGGGTGCGATCGACGGACGGGTCGGCGTCGAGAGCGGCGCACACGGCATCGAGTGATGTCGTCCACGCCTCCTGAATCGACGCCCCCACGTGCCGGCGCCGGAAGCCGGCAACGTGCTGAAAACCCCAGAGCACATGATTCGCGCAGCACGCGCGAAACAGGAACAGATCCAGGGTAAGGGCGGCGGCTCCAACGTCGCTGTTCCGGAGAATGAACCCGCGGAACAGGCCGGCATGGGTGGAGTCAGTGGGATCGTCGAGATCGCGGTTGCCGTCCGCAACGAATAGGAACATGTCTCGATCTCCCAGGTAGGCGCCTGACGGAACCCGTTCGGCGCCGTATACGCCGTCCTTGTAGCCGAGCGGCAGGGACCACGCGGGATGGTCGGCCATGAGGTCGAGCACCCGGCGGGCCAGCTCGTCGTGGTGGACGCGCGCGTAGCGCGATGATGTGATCGCGTGCACGGTCCACGGTGCGTCACGGTCGACGAACAGCTGGTGTTGCGATCGACGGTAACGCTGCAGCCCGTAGTTGATTGCGTCGGACGCAATCGGCGCGGGCAGCGAACGCACGTACTTCGGCGGCGCACCGGCAATCGTGGCGAGCTGCTCGAAGCTCCAGTGCGTCAATCCAGCGGTTCGGCCCGACGACTCGCGTAAGGCGAGGCCGTCGTCGCCGGCCGCTTCGGTCCTGAAATCGCCGGTCTCGATGTCGCGCTCCATCGTGCGGTTGCGTCTGGCGCGAGCGGCCTCGTGGAGCGCTTCAACGCTGGCGTAACGCTCGTCGGGTGGCCGTGTGGTCCATTCCCGGTGAGCGGTGTACGCTGTCACAGCAGACATACCGAGTCCTTGCATGGCGTGTGCTCCTTTCTGCGAGCCCCTGGGGGCGCCGTGGTGAGGAAGCTCCACACCGGGCGGTGTGGAGGGGTGGCCAGGACCGGCCACAGGCGTGAAAGTCGTCGTTTAGCGTATTCCGGTCATCTCTTTCGGCGAGAGCCGCCTTTCCCTCCTTCTTCAGCGCAAAGCCTGGCCGATGCCGAGGAGATTGCCCTCGCTGTCCTTGAACCAGGCGCCCTTTTCACCGAATCCCTTGCTCGGATAGTTGCCGGCGATCTCGGCGATGCCGTTCACCGTTTTGAGGCCAGGCAGATCGTATTTCTCGAATACGACGCCACGCGCTCTGAGCGCCGCCACCGTGGCCTCGATGTCGACGACCTCCCATCCCATCTGAGTGTGGCTACCCGATGCCGCGCCAACGGATTCGAACAAGGCGAAAGAGCCGCTACCGCAACGGTAGCGAAGACCTCCGGGC
>JBOGIN010000702.1:0-5168 GCA_050742275.1 Vicinamibacteraceae bacterium | reverse complement strand
GCTCCAGCTCGCGGTGGTGCCCGGACAGATGAAGTACGACCTCGGCGAGCTGACGGTTGGCGCAGGGCAGCTGGTCGAGCTCGTGTTCAAGAATCCGGACGCGCTGCAGCACAACTTCGTCCTCGGCGCGCCGGGGACGCTCGAGCAAATCGGCCAGGCGGCGGATCAGATGGCGGCATCACCGGATGGCTTGGAACAGGAATACGTGCCGGACATGCCCGAGGTGCTCTTTGCCACGGAGCTCGTCGATCCGGGCGACATCGTGACGGTCCAATTCAGGGCGCCGGCGGATCCCGGTGCGTATCCGTATCTGTGCACGGTCCCCGCTCATTGGCAGGTGATGAATGGGGTGTTGAATGTCGTGGCGGGGAGCAGTCGGGACTGAGGGGGAAGGGATGGAGGGACAGAGGGATAAAGGGATAAAGGGCCATGTAGCGCGTGGCCTTTAGGCCGCGCGGCCGCTGGGCCTGAAGCGCGACGCGGGGCCTGAAGGCCCCGCGCTACACTCAGGGTGGCGAAGCACCTCGACGTTGGGGCGAACAGGGCGGTCATGCACCGGGATTCGCTTGACGTACACGGCCGATCCGAATGATCTTAGCGCCGCGAACCTGCCACAAGGTGACGCGCCGATCACCTCGATCGCGTGTTCTACACGGCGTACGGATACGAGGCGCGGGTTTCGGGACACCCGAGCTCTTCGCTGGTGCGGAGGCCAGTTCATGACCGATCAGACGATCAACCGCAGCCGACTCTTCACCGGATGCATCGTTGGGCTCGTCGCCACGGCGTTCGGCTTCGCGGTACGCGCAGCGATTCTGGAGGATTGGCGCACCGATTTCAACCTCACCCAGGAGCAGATCGGTTACGTGCAGGGCGCCGGGCTCTTCCCCTTTGCGATCTCGATCATCCTCTTCAGCCTCGTCATCGACCGTCTCGGCAACGGCGTGTCGATGGCCATCGCGTTCACCTTGCACGTGCTGTCCGCGGTCATCACGCTTGCCGCACCTGTCGCGCTCGCCGATCCGGGCGCCGGCCCGGAGGCGGTTGTCGCCGGGCAAAAGGCGGGCTTTGCGTTGCTGTACATCGGCACCTTCACGTTCGCCCTGGGCAACGGGACGATCGAAGCGGTCGTCAATCCGGTAACCGCGACGCTCTACAGCCGCGACAAGACCCGCTACCTCAACATCCTGCACGCGGGGTGGCCTGGCGGCCTGGTGCTCGGCGGCTTGCTCGCAATCCTGGTCAGCAACGTCAATCCGGAAAGCGTCCCCGGCCGGCTGTGGCAGTGGCAGGTCGGCCTCGTGCTGCTGCCGACGTTCGCCTACGGCCTCATGCTCTTCAAGCAGCGATTCCCGGTTCAGGAGCGGGTGGCCGCCAACGTCCCGTACTTCGACATGCTTCGTGAGTTCGGCGCGGGGAGCTGTTTCATTGTCTGCTTCTTCCTGATCGCGGGGCTCAACCAGATTCTGGTGATCCTCGGGGTGCCGACGATCGGCCTCATGGCGCAGCTGGGGCTCGCATTGATTCCAGCGCTCTTGTTTGCGCTGTATGTCCGAAGCTTCGGGCGTCCCGTCTTCGTGATTCTGCTCGTCGTCATGGTGTTGCTGGCGACGACGGAGCTGGGGACCGACAGTTGGATTTCGGACATCATGCGCAGCGTCCTGGGGAGCCCGACGCTCGGCACGCTGTTCCTGGTGTGGACATCGCTGATTATGTTCGTCCTGCGATTCTTCGCGGGGCCCATCGTGCACAGAATCGGCCCGCTCGGCCTGCTCGCCGCATCGGCGGCGGTCGCGGTGATTGGCCTGCTCTGGCTGTCGGCGGGAACGGGCGCGGCGATGCTCTTCGTCGCGGCGACCTTCTACGGCCTGGGGAAGACGTTCTTCTGGCCGACGACGCTCGGCGTGGTGAGCGAGCAGTATCCGCGGGGCGGAGCGCTCATGCTCAATGCCATCGCGGGTGTCGGGATGATCTCGGTCGGCACCATCGGCAATCCCGCGATTGGCGCCGTGCAGGACCGCGCGCTCACCGCCGAGATTCGTGCTGCCGATTCACAGGCGGCAGAGCAGCTGGTCTCGCTCCGCCCGGGCCTGTTCGGCGAGTCCTACGCCGTCGACCCGGCGAAGCGGGGCGCGCTGGCGGAGAAGCTGGCGGCAGCCGAGGCACGCGTCGCCGAGCAGCTTGGCGACGGTGAGGTGTCGGAGGAACGAGTCGACGCGGCCATGGCTGCCGATCCGGAAGGCGCCGCCCTGAAGCGGCAGAACGATCTGCTCAGCGAGCTCGACAGCCGCACCAAGCAGCAGACGCTGGCCAAGATCGCCATCCTTCCGGCGATTATGCTCGTCTGCTATCTCGGCCTCATTGCCTATTTCAGGGCGACCGGCGGATACCGCGCCACGCATCTGGTGTCGGAGGAGGACATCCTCGCGAAATCGTAGCGTCCGGCGCAGGCCCGTGCCGTTCGTGAAAGGAACCGTCTCGTGGGAAACGACAGGAAAATCCGTGTAGCAATCGTTGGCCTCGGATTCGGCGCAGAGTTCATCCCGATTTATCAGCTCCATCCAAACGCCGAGATGTACGCCATCTGCCGCCGGGACAAGAAGGAGCTCGATGCCTGCGGCGACAGGTTTGGTGTGAAGGTGCGCTATACCGACTACGACGAGCTGCTCGCGGATCCGAACGTCGACGCCGTCCACATCAACTCGCCGATTGCCGATCACGCGCCGCAGTCGATCGCGGCACTGAAGGCAGGGAAGCATGTGGCGAGCACCGTGCCGGCAGCCACCACCATCGACGAGTGCCGGGAGATTGTCGAGTCGCAGCGCGAGAGCGGCAAGGTCTACATGATGATGGAGACCGTTGTCTACAGCCGCGAGTATCTCTTCGTCAAGGAGCTGTACGCCAAAGGCGAGCTGGGCCGCATACAGTTCCTGCGGGGCAGCCATCAGCAGGATATGGAAGGCTGGCCCGGCTACTGGGAAGGGTTCCCGCCGATGCACTACGCCACGCACTGCGTGAGCCCGTGCCTGGCGCTGCTGGGCAAGCATGCCGAGCACGTGGTGTGCCACGGGTCCGGCCGCATAGACGAGGCATTGATTCCCAAGTACGGGAGCCCATTCGCGATCGAGACCGCCACGTTCAAGCTTCGCGACTCCGATGTCGTCGCCGAAGTGACGCGCAGCCTCTTCAACACCGCCCGGCAGTATCGCGAGAGCTTCGACGCCTATGGCTCCAAGAAGTCATTCGAGTGGCAGCAGGTGGAGGGCGAGGCGCCGGTCATCCACACCAAGAGCACGGGACAACAACCGCTGAGCGAAGCGGAGATCCCCACGCGGGTGAAGGTTCCGGACTACGGGCGCCTGCTACCCGAGCCAATCCAGCGGTTCACACAGCCGGCGGCGATCCAGGATGCCGACCACCTCTCCTTCCTCCAGGGCGGCGGCCACGGCGGCTCGCACCCGCATCTCGCGCACAACTTCCTGCTGGCATGTCTGGGCGAGAAGCCGCCCATGCCGGACGCCGAGACGTCCGTCAACTGGACGATGGTGGGGATCTGCGCGCATCAATCGGCGCTCGAGCGGGCAGAGAAGGTCATCATCCCTCGCTTTTGATTGGCTTCGGACGGCAGGACGCGAGACAGCCTGAGTAGCGAGCTCACGCCCCCTTGCCGGTGGCCGCCGGGACAGACGAGACGGTCTCCCATTTCCCGGTCTTTGCCGACTGGAGCACCGCGTCGGTCACGTAGTCGGTCGCCAGGCCGTCCCGAAACGTTGGCGCGATACTCTTGCCCGTGCCCGCGGCCTCCAGGAAATCGGCGCACTGGTGAATGAACGTGTGCTCGTATCCAATCTGCAGACCCGGGACCCACCAGCGGTTCATGTACGGATGATCGCCGTCGGTGACGTGAACGCTCCGCCAGCCGCGCACGCGGCCCTCGTCTCGATGGTCGAAGTACTGAATGCGATGCAGATCGTGGAGATCCCAGAACGCCGAGGCATGCTCGCCGTTGATCTCCAACGTATAGAGTGCCTTGTGCCCGCGGGCGTACCGGGTGGCCTCGAACATGGCGAGCGACCCGTTCTCGAAGCGGCACAGAAACGCGCTCGCATCGTCGATGCCGACCGGCTCGACGCGACCGGTGAGCGTGTGCTTGCGCTCTTTGACGAAGGTCTCGGTCATGGCCGTGACCTGCGAGATGGAGCCGTTCAACCAGAGGGCCGTGTCGATCGCGTGCGCCAGCAGATCGCCGGTGACACCGCTGCCGGCCACGTTGATATCGAGGCGCCAGAGCCCCTCGCCGCCCTGGGGCAGATCCGTCGAGATTGTCCAGTCTTGGAGGAACTTCGCGCGGTAGTGGAAGATGCGGCCGAAGCGGCCGTCATCGAGCATCTGCTTGAGGAGCACGATGGCAGGCACGCGTCGATAGTTGTACCACACGGTATTGGCGACGCCGGCCGACTCCACCGCCGAGACCATCGTCTCCGACTCCGCGGCGTTTCTCCCGAGCGGCTTCTCGCACATGACCAGCTTGCCGGCACGCGCGGCGGCCACGGCAATCTCCGCATGCGTGTCGTTCGGGCTCGCGATATCGATGAGATCGATGTCCTTGCGCTCTACGAGCTTCCGCCAGTCGGTCTCCACCGACTCATAGCCCCAGGTCGCGGCAAACCCCTTGGCGCGCTCCGCATTGCGTGCACAGACCGCCTTGAGGACGGGGTGATACGGCAGCTCGAAGAACCGAGGCGCCTGGAGAAACGCGTTCGAGTGCGTCCGCCCCATGAAGCCGTAGCCGACGAGACCGATGTTGAGACTCTTCATCGATCAATCCCAGCCATGTGCGTCGCGGACCGCCTTCATCACCCCCAGTACGTCGTTCCACGTCTGCTGCTCGGTCATGACCGCATTCGGGAACATGCAGCCATCCCAGCAGATGTGATTGAGCCTGCGCTCCACGCGGCCGTTGTCATCGCGCAGCCAGAACCCCGCGTGCCGGACGATGTCGAGCTTCCCGTTCGGATCGTGCGGCAGGCAGTGCCGGCCGGTCTTGTCGTGGGAACCGGAACCCTTCACCGTCCCGTCGTTCTGCGCGACGTGAAAGTCGATCGTCCACGGCCGCAGCGCGCGCGTCATCTTCTTCAGCCCCTCGTCGAGCGCGGCCTGGTCCGACC
>JBOGIN010000701.1:0-3518 GCA_050742275.1 Vicinamibacteraceae bacterium | reverse complement strand
GGGATATGCCATCGGTCGCGGTACGAACAGCCCCTGCACCACCTGCCACCAATCTGGACGAACGTAGGTCGCTGCGATGAAGATACAGACGACCATCGCGCTCAGGATCACAAGCTGGACGCGCTCGAGGAAGGCGTATCCGCCGAGCGACAGCAGCACGACTGAGAGCGCCACGCAGACCGTTGCCCACTGGTAATGGTCGCCAATGCCGAAGACCCACGCCGATACCGTTCCGGTGATCCCTTGGAGGAAGGAACTCCACACCGGCGTGCATAGCACGGCGACGACCACGACGAACATCGGCAGCCAGCCGCGCGGGCCGGCGACGCGGCTCCAGCGCTCGTAGGGATGGGCGCCGGTCAGGATCATGTGCCGCATGCTCGTGTAGGCCATAACCCACTTGAGCGCGGCGATCAGCAGGAAGATCCAGAGGATGCGGTAGCCGAAGATGGCACCGCTGCGGGACGGGAAGAGCACCTCGCCGCTGCCGACGTTGAGCGAGGCGATGATGGCTCCCGGGCCGAAGAACCGAAGCCACCGCGCGGGATTCCTGGAGAGCAGCGCCGGCGGTGGAGCGAGATACGTCGGTGGCTCATGACGGACGGGCATGGCTGGTGACGGTCGGGTGCGGGACGGTCGGACACGAGAACCGCGTACCGGCTGCGGCCGGCCGCGCGAGCGGTCACGGATCGGCGCCGCCGGAGGTGGCTCGCACCACGATGTCGTCCAGGAAAACCGGCGTCGCCCCCGGGCTGAACCCGAGCTTCACGGTCGGGCGCGCCCGATCTGCTCGTAGATGCCGGTGGGCTTGCCGCGCGTATCGATCGATGTGTGCCAGGCCCCATCGTGCCAGTCGAAGCGCGCGCCGGAAGTGTCTCCGAGCGTCACGCGAATCGTCAGTGCCGTATCCTTGGAAACCGCCCGTGCCCAGGCCTTCGAGAACGCCGCCCCATCGGGCAGCGCCCGCCCGGCCTTGACCCGATTCTCATCGAACGTGAAGTCGCGCCAGAAGCCGTTCAACGCCGCTTGCACCTGGGTGGGGCTTGTGGGGAACCAGACACCCCAGGCATTAGGCGTTGCGCCCATCCTCATCGCTTGAGGCCGCTCACTTTGACCGCCCGGAGATGGCGCGGCCGTCGACGCGCCGAGCGCGGTCGCGGCACCAATCCGGATGAAGTGACGTCGATCGACCGACACGGAGCTCTCCTTGTCCTGTCAGGGTTGGGAAGCGCCATCATACATCAACAGGTGGACGACTGTCGACAGTAATCATGAGAATCCTGTT
Source organism: Vicinamibacteraceae bacterium (assembly GCA_050742275.1). Classification (GTDB taxonomy): domain Bacteria; phylum Acidobacteriota; class Vicinamibacteria; order Vicinamibacterales; family Vicinamibacteraceae; genus WHTT01. Next base: position 2,233 of record JBOGIN010000701.1, on the reverse strand, counting down.
CCGGCGGGCCTGATCACGGTGAACTGGCCTCCGTCGCGATGCGCGCGGCGACGCCTGGAATCCCTAGCCGGACGCAGCGCCACCGATCCGCTTGACACAGGATTGGCTCGCTTCCATACTGTCGACTGTAGACATTACGTCACGAGCGGAGCGAGAACGCGCGGCGTCGCCGCCCTTCAGGCGCCATGGTGAGAGAGCCGCTTGATCGGAGGCAGTTGATCGCCGGGTCGGTCGCCGGCCTGGCAGGCGTCCCGCTCGTCCCGGCAGGCCTGGTGAGCTCGAGTGGCGGCGCCCCGCGGCGCCAGGGCGCCCCCAAACATCCTGTTTCTCATGAGCGACGAGCACAACGCCGGTGTCATGGGATGCGCTGGAGACACCCCGCTCGCACGCCGCATGTGGTTCAAGAACAACATGTTCGAGCACGCCGCGCGCGTGCCGCTCATCGTCTGCCCGCCCGGTGGGCGGGCGGGCCACGTCGTGCGGCTGTCAGCTCCCTGCTCGACCTTGTCCGGACCATCGCTGACCTGGCGGACGCCGAGGTCCCAGGCGACTGGAATGGAGATTCACTCGTGAACCTGCTCGATGACGAGCATGCGCATGGAAGGACAGGGCGATCAGCCAGTACTACTATGGGTACGTAGCGTCGGGATTGGTGATGCTGCGATGAGGAACGATTCAAGTATGTGTATCACTCGCCACCGGACGGCGAGGGTATCTAGAGGACACGGATGAAAGTGCTTGTGACCGACTACGCGTGGCCGTCCCTGGAACCGGAGCGGACGATCCTGAACGAGGTTGGAGCCGATCTCCTCGTCGCCGAAACGGGCGAGGAGGAAGAGCTCGTCCGGCTGGCGCCGGAGGCCTCCGGAATCCTCACCTGTTGGAAACCGGTGACCGCGCGCGTGCTGGAGGCCGCGTCGCGATGCGTCGCGGTCGGCCGCTACGGCGTCGGACTCGACAATATTGCCGTCCGCCGCGCCACCGAGCTGGGCATTGTCGTGACCAACGTGCCCACGTACTGTGTGGATGACGTGGCGGAGCACGCGCTGGCCCTCCTGCTCGCCTGTGCGCGAAGGCTGTTCGTCTTCGACCGTTCCATCCAGGGGGGCCGATACGGGCTCGAGGTCGGGCGTCCGATCCACCGCGTTCGGGGCAGGGCCTTGGGCATCGTCGGCTTCGGAAACATCGGCCGGCGGCTCGCCCGCAAGGCACAGGCCCTCGAGCTGGAGATCCTCGTGTTCGACCCGTACTGGACGGAGCCAGAGACGTCAGACGTGGCTGTTCATCCCTGCTCACTCGACGAGTTGCTGCAACGAAGCGACTTCGTCTCCATTCACGCGCCGCTCACCGACGACACGCGCGGCCTCTTCGGACGAGAGGCATTCCTGAAGATGCGGCCGGGGGCGTATCTCGTCAACACGTCGCGCGGCGCCATCGTCGACGTCGCGGCGCTGACGGAAGCCCTGGATCAGGGACGGTTGGCCGGAGCCGCCTTGGACGTCCTACCCGAGGAGCCTCCCGGCGAGCGCGATCCGGTGCTCCGCCACCCGCGCGTGTTGGTGACGCCCCACGCGGCTTTCTACTCGGTTGAATCGATCCTGGAGCTCCAGGAGACGGCGGCCAGACAGATGGCAGCCGCCCTCCAAGGAACGCTCCCACGGCACATCGTCAATCCCGAGCTGCTGCAGCAGCACCGGCACGCGCGGCTCACCGGGCGCTCCACCGCAACCCATGCAGCGCCATGAACGCGTCGTGAGCACGCGCCTGGCGCGGGCCGTGGCGCTCGCCGCGCTCCTGATCCTTCCTCTCCTGCCGTCGGCGTCCGGCGTCGACCAGCGACGCTCCATCTGGAGCGACCTGTCGCTCGCCGTGGACCCACGCTATCCCGTCAACTGGCCGATGGGGTTTCCGCCGTTCGTGCGTGTGCCGTACCTGCGGATCGGGCCGCGAAGTCTCATCAATAGCGATCTGCTCCTGTTGGACGAGCATACGGGGACGCAGGTGGATGCTCCGGCGCACGGCCCGGTGACCGGCGCGCTGGCTAAGGCGATGGTCGACCGTGTTCCGATCGCGCAGTGGTTCGGAGAGGCGTGCGTGATCGACGTCCGATCCTTGCTGGATCGAGCCGAGAACGGTGTCAGCCCGTTGATTCGGGTCGACCACGTGCGACAGTGGGAGCAGGAGCATCGCCCGCTCAGCCGCGGAGACGTCGTTCTCTTTCGCAGCGATCACA
>JBOGIN010000700.1:0-2956 GCA_050742275.1 Vicinamibacteraceae bacterium | reverse complement strand
AGCTCGGGATCGACGAGGTCATTCCTGATGTCTTGCCGGACCAGAAGGCGGAAATGGTCAAGCAGTTGCAGCAGCAGGGGCGCGTGGTCGCCATGGCCGGCGACGGGATCAACGACGCGCCCGCGCTCGCGCAAGCGCACGTTGGCATTGCGATGGGCACCGGGACGGACGTGGCCATGGAGAGTGCGGGTGTCACACTCGTGAAGGGTGACCTTCGAGGCATTGTCCGAGCGCGGCGACTCAGCCGGCTCACACTGCGGAACATCCAGGAGAACCTGTTCTTCGCGTTTATCTACAACGCGCTCGGTGTACCGATCGCCGCGGGCGTGTTGTACCCGTTCATCGGCGTGCTCCTGAGCCCGATCATTGCGGCGGCGGCCATGAGCTTCAGCTCGGTCTCGGTGGTTGGTAACTCGCTGCGCCTGCGCCGCGTTACGCTGTAGGTAACCGGAGGTCATCATGGAGGGGTGTTTGCTCGCGTGATCAGACGGGCCGACCTCTCGGGAGTCGTCGCGTCGCGCGCACGAGCCACCATGGAACGGCGACCAGCAAGATCGCGAGAGCCGTCCAATGTCCGTTCGTGAGGCCCAAGGCCACCGCGGGCACGTCGCCTCGGAAGAAGAAGAGCACCAACCGCAAGGCGCTGAAGAGCACGAGGTATGTGAGAAAGAGCCTTCCGTCAGTCAGCTTGCCTCGGAGCTTCACCAGGACGCCGGCAATAACCAGGTCGCCGGCCAGCTCGTAGAATTGCACAGGATGCCGCGGAACCCCGTCCAGTGGCGCGTAGCTGTTCGCGCTCGTGTAGATCACGCTCCAGCGTACCGACGCGGGCGTGCCGTAATCCATCCCGGCGAGCCCGCACGGAATGCGTCCAATTGCTGCCGCGATGGGAGCTGCAGGCGCGAGCAGATCGGCGACACGTGCGAACGACACGCGATGTCGCCGCGTGTAGAAGAAGCCAGCCAGGGTGGCGCCGAGGAGGCCGCCGAAGAATGCCAGGCCTCCTTCCCACACGGCGAAGAGACGCCATGGCTCGGTCAGGTACCCGCCCGGGTGGTTCTGGGCAATGAAGTAGACGCGTGCGCCGGCAAATGCACCGATCAGGTCCACACGAGCAGGCCCTCCGCCTGCGCAACGGGGACGCTCGCACGCGGCGCCCAACGGCGAACGAGTGCCGCTGCTGCGAGAAAGGCCGCAAGCCAACCGAGCCCATACCAGTTAATCGGGATCGGCCCGACGTGAGGCATCGGATTCCACGCGATCTCAATCATCGAGGACGCCTGCCTCTCTCGTGGCGATTGTGACACCCTGCGGTGATGTGCCGCTCCGGTGTTCGCGCCGGTGATTCGCGAGAGCACTGCTGTTCGACCGGTGACTCGCCTGTTGCTCCAACGCCGCCAATATTGATGGCATCATCTCATCCATCAATTGAAAGTAGAGCGAGAGCGCCGACTCGCGACCGCTGGCCGCGTGCGCCGTCCGAGGCGGCAAGGCCACCGAGTCGATGATCTCGCCCGTCGTTCCACTGATGAAGATGAGCCGAAGCTCCAACCTGAATCCCCGTAGCGGAGGGAGCATGGCTCGGCGAAGGACCGTGCGCTGGCGGCGAGGCGCCACTGGGTTGAAGCTGACCGTTCCGGTGAGGATCAGCGGCGCCCCGTACTCCTCGCCGAGCCTCCTCCAGAACGGCACGTTCGTGAACACGGCATCGTCTGCGTGCGACGCCGACACGTGCTCGGACGGATCCCGATCGAATTGTGGGGACTTGACGCCGAGCGCCTGCGATCCGTGCTCGTGCGAGCGCGACACATCCGTCAATCGCAACGGGTCCGACTCGATGACGTGCACAGACTCGTGACGCAGTTGCCTCTTCAGCAGGCGAGCGGTCTCCCGATTGAGATCGATCTGCTCGGTGCCGACGGGCACAAAGCCTGCGAGTAGCACACGACCGACGCGCGTCAGATCCAGGTTCGACTGTGATAGATCGCGTCGACCCCAGGTGACGTCGGTGCTTGCGCATGCTGCAGCAAACGCGACCACGAACACGAGCGTAGCTCCACTGATTCGCTGCGTCCAAGACCGGACGCGGGTGTGGTTCTTCATGGCGACTCCTTGCGGTGCGGGCCTTGCCTCATGTCGTTGACGCGCTTGGTAGTGGCACGAGACAGCTTGCGCCGCCGCGCATGCGCGGTCATCGCGCCACGCGACGACGGGGGCGCCCGCGAAAAACGATCGGTCTTCGTAAAGATGCGAGCAGACGACAGGTGCGCTCGCACGCGAGAGATGTCGCTGAAGAACCGCTAGATGAGCAGGATGGAAACGAGCAGGTAGAGGGGTCGGCCGGACAGCTCGAGAAGCGCGCGCTCGAAGGCCCGCATCGCAGCCGAAGTGACCACCTGCGGCATCAGCGGGAGTGTCCAAGCTGCCGCCCCGAAGGAGACGAGGGGCGCAGGATGGACTTGGGGAGCCGCGGAAGTGAACAGCTGGTCACCGCTGCGCTCGCTCGTGGGGCAGCAGCCCTCCTCGCGCCCGGCCGGACCACAGTCGTGGTTCATGGCCAGGCAGCACGCCATCTGCTCAGCGTTCATCGGTTCCGCCATCGAACAGTCGGCGAGGGCTGTCGAGCCGATGGTCACAGCCAACAGGACGACGAGGAGCCGAGTCAACCGTCGCATGTGCGTCAAGTCTGCCACGATAACCGGATAGCGGTCAAAAACCCACACAAACCGATGTCCACTATGACGACGAAGGCAGCACACAGGTTCCCGACTTCGGCCTTTCTTGATGTTTGATCCAAACAAAGAAATCCGTTCGTCGTTGATACCGTGGCGTTGCGCGGTGCCCCGGCATCGCAGACCGATAACGCTGACCGACTGGCGGCACCTAGTCGACGCCAGGCTGATGTACACCGTCAACGAGATGTTCAGCGTGATGGGACCCGTCGATTACGGTCGCG
>JBOGIN010000699.1:0-2639 GCA_050742275.1 Vicinamibacteraceae bacterium | reverse complement strand
GTATACCGTAGCTGCGATCGGATCTGCCGGGAACGACCTTGCGGAGAAAGACGATCTGATCCTTCCACTCCCGCACCGTGAGATGCGCGTTCACGACGGACGGCAGCGCGTCCGCCAGGTCCGTGAGCTCGTGGTAATGCGTGGCAAAGAGCGTCTTGGGACGCGCGCGAGGGTTCGTGGCCAGATATTCCGCCACCGCCCACGCAATGCTCAAGCCGTCGAACGTCGCCGTTCCGCGTCCAATCTCGTCCAGCACGACGAGGCTTCGGGCCGTGGCCGTGTTGAGAATGCTCGCCGTCTCCTGCATCTCCGCCATGAACGTCGACTGGCCGCGGGCGATGTTGTCGGAAGCCCCGACGCGGGCGTAGATACGGTCGACAATGGGCAGCTTCGCTTGACGCGCGGGAACGAAGGCGCCGGCCTGCGCCATCAAGCAGGCGAGCGCCACTTGCCGCAAGTACGTCGACTTGCCCCCCCTGTTCGGGCCGGTAAGGATGGTGAGCTGCGCCTCGCTGTTGTCGAGCCGCGTGTCGTTCGGCACGAAGGCGTCCCGTGAGAGCCGCTCGACCACCGGATGCCGTCCGTCGACGATCTCCAGCTCGTCACCATCGTGCACCCGCGGCTTCGTGTAGTTGTGGCGTGCGGCCACCTCCGCAAACGCCGAGAGCACGTCAAGCGTCGCGAGCGCCGCCGCCGTGCGCTGGATTCGTGGCGCCTCGACCGCCACTGCCTGACGGAGCGCTTCGAAGATCTCGACCTCGCGGGCGAGCAGGCGCTCGTCCGCCCCTAGCACTCGCTCTTCGTGCTCCTTGAGCGCGGGTGTGATGAAGCGCTCGCCGCCTGCGATGGTCTGTTTGCGTTGGTAGTCGGACGGCACCGCGTGGAGGTTGGCCTTGGAGACCTCGATGTAGTACCCGAAAACGCGGTTGAAGCGCACCTTGAGCGATTGGATCCCGGTCCGCTGCCGCTCGGCTGCTTCGAGACCCGCGATGCCCTGTTTGCCCGAGCGGCTGATGCCCCTGAGCTCGTCCACCTCCGGGTCCACGCCGTCCCGCACCAGACCGCCGTCACGTGCCAGCGCCGGCGGATCGTCGACCAGTGTGTGGGCGATCCGGTCGCGGATGTCGGCCAGCTCGTCCAGCCCGTCGGCCAGCTCGCGGATGAGCGGCGCTTGCAGCGCGTCGATAATGCGGCGCGCGCGCGGAACCGCGGCCAGCGATTGCCGGAGGCTCACCAGATCGCGCGGACCGGCGGTTCGAAGCGCGATGCGCGCGATCAGCCGCTCCATGTCGTGCACCGAGCGCAGGGTCTCGCGCAGCTTGCCACGCTCGACCGGGCGAAACGCGAGGTCTTCGACGGCATCGAGACGCGCGTGCACCTGCGCCACGTCGACGAGCGGGCGGAGGAGCCAGGCGCGGAGCCGCCGCGCTCCCATCGCGGTCATCGTGTCGTCGAGCACGTGGAGCAGCGAGCCTTCACGACCACCATCGATCGCGCGCACGACCTCGAGATGGCTCAGCGTCGCGTTGTCGGTGACGAGCGCATCCTGCTTCTGGCGCCAGCTCACGCCGCGTACGTGGACCAGGTCGACTTTCTGTGTGTCTCGGAGGTACTGAACGAGCGCTCCGGCAGCCGCAATCGCGGCGGCGTGGCCATCGAGGCCGAAGCCTTGCAGGCTGGCGACCTGCAGCTGATCGAGCAGCACGCGCGTGGCCGTGTCGAGCGTGAACGCCCACGGCTCGAGCGTCGTGATCCGAAGGCCCTCACGATCGACGTCGCCGAGCAGGCGCTCGACGTCGGCGTCCGCGGGCACGAGCAGCTCTCGCGCCCTGAGCAGCCGCAGCTCGTCGGCAAGCGCTTCGGTCGCATGGTCTCCCTCGAGCTCAGTCACCGTGAACTCGCCGGTCGACGGCTCGAGCGCGGCCAGGCCCAAGAGTCGGCGCCCTTCGCCCGTACGTGCCTCCGTCGCCAGCGGAGCAAGCGCCGCGAGAAAGATCGGCTCGCGTGCATCGAGATAACCGGCGTCGGTCAGCGTCCCGGGCGACACCACCCGAACGACCTCTCGTTTGACGATGCCCTTGGCCTGCTTGGGGTCCTCGACCTGATCGCAGATCGCCACACGGTGTCCCAGCTTGACGAGGCGCAGCATGTAGCCGTCGATCGCGTGATAGGGAACACCGCACATGGGAATGCCGCCGCCAGCGCCATCTTTCTGGCGGGCCGTGAGCGTGAGGTCGAGCGCCCGCGACGCGACGAGCGCGTCCTCGTAGAACAGCTCGTAGAAATCGCCCATGCGAAAGAGCAGGAGGGCGTCAGGATGCTGGCGCTTGGCCTCCTGATACTGGCGCATGGCGGGCGTAAGTGGCCGAGACGAAGTGGTCATCGAAGACGGGAAACCGGAAACCGGAAACGGGAAACAGAGCTCGCGACAGCACCCAAAACTCAGAACTCGAAACTCAAAACTTCATACAATTGTAGCCCGTGTTGATCGTTGCGCTCGATACGACGACCCCTGCCGGCAGCCTCGCGCTGTGGCGCGACGGCGATCTCGTGGAGGTACGCTCGGGTGATTCGCAGCGCACGCACGCCGAGCGGCTTCCCAACGATCTCATCGCCCTTCTCGGCGGTCACCACTACAC
>JBOGIN010000698.1:0-1838 GCA_050742275.1 Vicinamibacteraceae bacterium | reverse complement strand
ATGTAGGCGGCTCCGCCGGCGTATCGAAACAACGGCTTGCCGGCTGGAGCGTCGTAGGCGAAGCGCCCTTCGTGGAGCAGGCGGACCGGGTCGGTGCCGCCTGGCTGCGCCGCGGCCAGCCGTGTGGCCGCGTCCTGTACACCACCGAAGTAGCCAAGCTCGTCCGACACCTGGAACATCGGCCTCACGAACGCCATCGTGACGCCGTGCAACAGCGCGAGCAGGATGAAAGCAGGGAGCGCACGATGGGCCATCGTCCGCATGAGTATAGGGCGTCGTGACGCCCGGCTCGCTCGGGCCGATAGGAGATCGTGAGAGACGCATGTGCGGAGGCAGGCGGGCTATACTGCAAGCGTCATGCTTGCCCTCAGTCAGCCGCTGCTCGTCGCTGGAGCCGCCGGGTTCGTGGCCAGCGTGATCCTCGCGGGCGGGCTGAAGCCGATCGCCCGTCGCGTCGGCGCGGTCGCGCATCCCAAGGCCGATCGCTGGCACCGGAAGGTGATCCCACTGCTCGGCGGGCTCGCCATCGCGGGAGGTGTGTCCATTGGCTGCGCCCTGGCGCCTCCGAGCAACCCCAGGATCCTCATTCTCCTGGGGGCGGCGGCGGCGCTCTGCCTCGTCGGCGTCGTCGACGACTTGCATCCCATCCGGCCGCAGTCGAAGTTCATCGCGCAGATCGTCGTGGCGAGCGCGCTGGCTGCCCTCGGGCTGCGGCTCACCCTCACCGAGCTGCCGTTCGTCAACGTCTTGATCACGATCTTTTGGATCGTGGGCATCACCAACGCGTTCAATCTCCTCGACAACATGGACGGCCTGGCGGCAGGCGTCGCGACCATCACCGCGGGCTTCTGGCTGGTGTTCTTCTCGTGGGACGGCAACGTCGAAGGCGCGCGCCTCGCGGCCCTGCTGGTGGGCGCCTGCCTCGGTTTCCTGGTGTACAACTTCAATCCCGCATCCATCTTCATGGGTGACGCTGGCAGCCTGTTTCTCGGTGTCATGGTGAGCGGCCTCAGCTTGGTGGGCGACTCGGCCTACTCGCGGAACGTCGCGTCCGTCCTGCTGTTCCCGGTGCTGATCTTGCTGGTCCCGATCTTCGACACGACGCTGGTGACGGTGGCCCGCATGCTGGCCGGACGCTCGGTCTCGGCCGGTGGCCGGGACCATTCGTCTCACCGGCTCGTTGCCCTCGGCATCTCCGAGCGAGGCGCCGTCGTCGTGTTGTACGTCGTTGCCGCGCTCTCGGGCGCCGTGGCGTTCCTGTCGTACCGCTACGGCTTCTCCTACAGCGTCATCCTGATTTGTCTTCTCGCGATTGGCCTCGGGTTGCTCGGCATCTACCTTGGCCGCTTGGAGGTGTATCCTGAGAGCCAGGTTGGCGTGGGCGAGCGAGCCAGGGTCGTGAGCCTGGTCGCGGACTTCCCGTACAAGCGGCAAATTGGCACCGTCGTCATCGACGTCACGCTGATTGTCGTTGCTTACTACGCGGCGTACGTGCTGCGGTTCGAGAGCGAGCTGGGCACCGAGCAGCCGTACTTCATCGACTCCCTTCCCATCGTCCTCGGTTGTCAGCTCCTCGCGCTGGCGGTGTTCCGCGTCTATCGGGGCCTCTGGAGGTATACAGGTCTGCGCGATCTCATCCGGATCACGCAGGCCACGAGTGTGGGAACCGTCGCGGCGATCCTCGTGCTGCTCTACACCACGCGCTTCGAGGGCTATTCCCGGGCTGTCTTCGTGATCGACTGGGTGCTGGTGCTCGGATTCATCTGCGGCAGCCGCATCTTCTTCCGTGCGCTGGACGAGATTCTTCGCCAGGGCGTGGGCGGGAGCCCACGGGTCCT
>JBOGIN010000697.1:0-4129 GCA_050742275.1 Vicinamibacteraceae bacterium | reverse complement strand
GCGTTTCTCGATCGCTGTCATCGGGCCGGCCAGGCGCGGCCGACGCCGCTCCTCCTGCGGTACGGCGAGGGCGATTACAACTGCCTTCATCAAGATCTCTACGGCGAGCATGTCTTCCCGCTGCAGGTGGCCTTTCTGCTCTCGGCGCCGGCGCGCGACTTCACCGGCGGCGAGTTCGTGCTCGCCGAGCAGCGTCCGCGCATGCAGTCGCGGGCAGAGGTCGTGCCGCTCACGCAGGGCGATGGGGTGATCTTCCCTGTTCACCAGCGGCCGGTGCAGGGCACTCGCGGATGGTATCGGGTCACGCTGCGCCATGGGGTGAGCCGCGTCAGACACGGCCAGCGGCACACGCTCGGCATCATCTTCCACGACGCGCAGTGAGGATGGCCGCGATCGCCGGACGGTCCGCGGGTCCGACGCCGATGTGGTGGAATCGAACGACCCCCAATGGGTCGATGAGCACATCGCCGCCCAGCTGTGTCGTGTCGGCATGGGGGAGTCCGGGCAGCTTGCCGCGGGCCAGCTCCTTCGCGTAGGCCCACCAGGTGCTCGGCCCCCACAGATCCCACAGCCGCGCGTGGCGCATGCCGTAGGCGTGGTACAGCGTCCGATCGCTATCAATGAGGATTGGCCACGTGACCTTCATGTCCTCGACGTACGCCCGCACGAACGGCGTGGCCTCGAAGGTCACCACCGCGATTCGCGTTCCCAGCTCGTCGAAGGTCTGCTCGTGTTGCTGCAACTGCAGCAGGTGCCTGCGGCAGGGCAGTCAACCGAGGTGTCGATGAAACACGAGCAGCAGCCACGAGCCCCGATAGTCTTCGAGCCGATGCACGCGGCCGGCGGCATCCGGAAGCTCGAACGGCGCCGCCGGCTGACCGACACGATTCCCTGCGAATGCTCTATCCACGCTCAATATCTCCTGCCAGAGCCCGCGTAGGCTTCTTTGAACTATATCGAAACGACACTGCAGTTGACTTCGTCTCGGCCAATGGGTTATATGTCGAAGTCGGAGGTGTCATGAGCCCATCGAAAGCCGATCTTCCCCAAGGGACGCTGGACCTGCTGATTCTCAAGGTCGTCGCGCTCGGACCGCTCCACGGTTATGCCATCGCACAGCGGCTCCAGCAGATCTCCCGCGACGTGGTTCAGGTGCAGCAAGGCTCCCTCTACCCTGCCCTCCATCGTCTCGAGAACCGCGCATACCTGGCTGCGGATTGGAAGCTTTCGGACACCGGCCGTGAGGCGAAGTTCTACCGGCTCACACGCAAAGGCCGTGCCCACTTGGAGAGCGAGACGGCGAGCTGGCACCGCTTGACCGAGGCGGTTGGCTTGATTCTCCGAGCCGCGCACGGAGATGCCTCGTGACCTGGTGGGCACGGCTCCTGCGCCGCCGGGAGCTCGACAGACGACTCGACGCCGAGCTCCGCGATCACCTGGAGCGCCAGGTTGCGGACGAGACGCGCGCGGGCATGAGCGAAGAGGAGGCGCGGAGGCGGGCCCGCCTGGCCTTCGGGGGCCTCGACCAGATGAAGGAAGCCTGCCTGGACGCGCGTGGCACGCGCTGGTTGGAAGAGCTCGTCCAAGACCTTCGCTACGGATGGCGCGTCCTGCGCCAGAGCCCGGCGTTCACGCTCGTGGCGGTCCTCTCGCTGGCGCTCGGCATCGGAGCCAACACGGCGATGTTCACCCTCGTCAACAGCTTGCTGCTGCGCGCGCTGCCGGTCCGCGCGCCAGCGGAATTAGCGCTGCTCGACGGCGGCTCGTGGACGAATCCCATCTGGGAGCAGATTCGCGATCGACAGACCGATCTGTTTGCCGGTGCCGCTGCCTGGTCGGATACGCGCTTCGACCTCGCTTCCGGAGGGCAAACCGACCTCGTAGACGGGATCTGGGCGAGCGGTGCGTTCTTCGACGTGCTCGGCGTGCACCCGATTCTCGGGCGCACGTTCACGGCGGCGGACGACCAGCGTAGCGGCGGCGCCGCGGGTCCCGTCGCCGTGATCAGCTATCGCTTCTGGCAGCAGCGATTTCACGGCGCGGCCGATGCCGTCGGCGCGTCGCTCACGGTCAACGGCACGCCGTTCACCATTGTCGGGGTCACGCCACCTGAGTTCTTCGGTGCGTTGGTAGGTCAGTCCTTCGATGTGGCCGTGCCGATTGCCTGCATGCGGCTCGTCGCGGGACAAGAGGGCTCCCTCGACGCACGCTCCTTTTGGTGGCTGGAAGTCATCGCGCGACTGAAGCCGGGCCAGAGCGCACGAGACGCCACGCTGGCCTTGCGGGGCGTTCAGCCGCAGATTCGAGAAGCAACGCGCCCCCAGGATTGGGTGCCCGCATCACTCGCACGCTATCTCCGCGACCCATTCACGATGGTACCAGCGGCCCGGGGCCAATCGTGGATCCGCGGGCGCTACCAGCAGCCGCTTTGGACGCTCATGATCGTAGTCGGCCTCGTCTTGTTGATAGCGTGCGCGAACATCGCCAACCTGCTGCTGGCTCGCGGCAACGTAAGGCGTCACGAGCTCAGCATGCGTCGTGCGCTCGGGGCATCGCGCGTGCGCCTGGCGAGACAGCTGCTCACCGAGAGCCTCCTGCTTGCGGCAGTGGGCGCTACCGTTGGCTTCGCGTTCGCCCACTGGGGCAGCCGAGCGCTCCTGAGCCAGCTCGCGTCGTTCGGCAACAGGATCTTTCTCGATCTGGTGGTCGACTGGCGCGTGCTCGGCTTCACGGCTGCGATCGCCATTGGCACGGCAGTGCTCTTCGGCCTGGCGCCGGCGCTTCGCGCGGGTCATGTCGAGCCGAACGAGGTGCTCAAGGAACAGAACGGTCGTTTGGCCGGTGATCGTCGAGCGACGCTCGGCAGCGTGCTGATCGTTGGCCAGGTCGCGCTCTCGCTCGTCCTGGTGGTGGGCGCTGGGCTCTTCATCCGAACGTTCTCCGCGCTCGCCAACCTGGATCTTGGGATGGACCGCGACGACGTGCTGGTGGTCCGCGTCGACGCGCGGCGCAGCGCGGTCGCGCCGCCGCAGCGTTACGCGTTGTATCGTCGGGCCATCGAGGCAGCCGCCGCGGTGCCGGGTGCCGCTCGTGCCGCCGCCTCCTTGATCTCACCCGTGAGCGGCGCCGGCTGGAACGGACACTTCGTCGTTCGGGACGGGCCGCGTCTCTCGGAGCGAGAACGTCAGGCCTACATCAACGCGATGACCCCCGGCTGGTTCCGCGTCTACGGCACGACCCTCTTGGCGGGCCGCGATTTCGACGATGCCGATCGCGCCGGTCGTCCCCGCGTGGCAATCATCAATCAGGCGTTCGCCAGACGCTTCATGCCCGGCGTGAGCCCGATCGGCCACGCGCTCCAATGGGAGAACAGCGGCCCCGGGGGACCTCGGCTGCCCCTCCAGATCGTGGGATTGGTGGAGGACGCCGCGTATTTCTCGCCGCGTGAGGCGATACCACCCACCGTCTATCTGCCCATGGCGCAAGCTTACGAGGAAGCCCCCGCGGACGTGCACATTGGTGTTCGGGCAGCAGGGGCGCCTGCCGCCTCGCTCATCAAAAGCGTCGCTGCGGCGATCAGCGACGTCGACCGCAACGTGTCGCTCACGTTCCGGCCGCTCGAGGAGCAGATCGGCGCATCGCTCGTTCAAGAGCGAATCATGGCGATGTTGTCCGCCTTCTTTGGGGCGCTGGCATTGTTCCTCGCGGCGATTGGGCTCTTCGGCGTGACGACGTATTCGGTGAGTCGGCGTCGTGCGGAGATTGGCGTCCGAATGGCGCTCGGCGCCGACGCTGCCGGCATCGTACGGCTCGTGCTCGGGCGCGCCGCGATCCTCGTTTGCCTGGGCATTGCCGCAGGCGCCGGAGTAAGCCTCTGGGCTTCGCGCTTCGTTGCGACGCTGCTCTACAATCTCGAGCCGCACGACCCGCTCACGCTGACCAGCAGCGGTCTCGTGCTCGCCGTCGTGGCGGCGCTGGCCGCGTGGCTGCCCGCCAGACGTGCGGCACGTATCGATCCTGCACGCGTCCTGCGAGAGGGTTAGGGACGGCGACAGCACGTTATGTCGTAACGAGGGGTCTCAATTCAATCCTGTTCATTGACCTCTTCGTAGCGCGCGGCCTTTTAGGC
>JBOGIN010000696.1:0-7005 GCA_050742275.1 Vicinamibacteraceae bacterium | reverse complement strand
GAGGTCGCGCGCGCAGCCGGCCAGCGTCGCGAGCCACAGCACACCGAGCACATCGCTGGCATCCGCCGTCATGCTGATGACATAGCTGTCGACGGCGGAGGTCCCGAGCTCGTTGTGCGCCCGGGTGATGAGCTGAAACGGCGCGACGACCTCACGCGTGGCCTCGCTGAGATCCTCGTCTGCAAGGAGCGCGGGCCGCGGCGACGCCAGCTCCCGCGTCAGCAGAGCGATTCTCTCCGGCTCGCTCAGCGAGCCATAGTCGCTGGCAAGGTCCAGCCGCGCCATGAGCTCCGCGATGGCGGCGGTATGTCGCGCGGCATGCTGCCGGATGTCCAAGGTCGCGAGATGGAAGCCGAAGATCTCGACCTGTCGGATGAGCGTACTCAACCGGCCGGAGGCAAGCCGCCAGCCGCCTGGGTGCTGCCGCAGGCTGTCTTGGACCAGCCGCAGATCGCTCAGGAACTCGTCGACGGTGTGGTATTCACCCGGCACGCGCGCCCGCGCCCCCTGCCACGCCTCGGTGTTCGCGCGTGCGGTGGCTTCGAGGCGATCGAAGACGAAGAAGAGCTTCTGTCGATAGGGCTGCTCCGGATAGTGCGCTGCGACCATGCGTGCGCGCTCGGGGAAGAGCGCGGCGTCCAGCGCGAGGCTGGCCTTGAGGGCGGGTGAGATCTCGTAGCGCAATCTGGACGCGGTGAAATGCCCATGCATGCGATCGAGCGCCCGCCGATACAGCCTGAGCGTCATGGCCTTGTGCTCGCGCAGCGCTTGCTCGGTCACCTCCGGCGTGACGAACGGGTTGCCGTCGCGGTCGCCGCCAATCCAGCTTCCATAGCGCAGGAAGATGGGAATGTCGAACGTGACGTCCGGCCAGGCGTCGGCAAGCGCCAGCTCGAGCTTGTCGTAGATCTCCGGGAGCTGGTCGAAGAGCGTGCTCTCGAAGTAGTAGAGCCCGTTGCGGACTTCGTCGAGGACGGTGGGCTTCGTCGTTCGCGTTTCCTCCGTCTGCCACAGCGCCGCCAGCTCTTCCCGCAGCGCCGTCCACGCCTGCGCCTCCTGGTGCGGTGTCTGCCTGACGAAGTCGAAGCGCTGGAGGATCTCACTGATCCGATCGAGCTTGGCGAGCACGGCGCGGCGGACCGCCTCGGTGGGGTGAGCCGTGAGCACCGGCATGATGAGGAGGCGGCGAAGCAGCGCCTGCATCTCGGACTCGCTCACGCCGGCGTCCCTCAGTCGCATGACCGCCTCCGCGACGGTCTCGTCCATGGGCTCGTCCTGCTCGTGCGCGCGGCGCGCGCGCCGATGGAGCACGCGAAGCCGCTCTTCCTCTTCGGCGAGGTTGACGAGCTGAAAGTACGTCGCGAAGGCCTTGACGACACCGTGTGCGCGCTCGAGCGGGAGGCCGTCCACGAGCGCGAGCAGGCGCTGGCCGGCGGCCTCATCACCGCCCCGATGGGCTTTGGCAAGGTGGCGGATCTCTTCGACCAGCGTGAAGAGCGCCTCGCCTTCCTGTTCTTTGATGGTGTCGCCGAGCAGATCCCCCAACTGATGAATCTGCTCGCTCAGCCGGTCTCGCTCTTCTTCAACGGACATCTCTGGGAATTGTACCGCCTCTAGAAATGAAGCCGGGCGCGCACCGCTGCCGTTTCGTCGAGGGTCGGGAAGGGAGTAAAATGGGTGATTGACCCTCTGCCGGGGACGCTGGCGGGGGAAGGCTTTTGCAGGAGAGCGTCGGGTGGACGTCAAACTGCTCACCGAGCACGAGAACGCGCAGATCCGAGAGCGCCAGGCGCTCCCGGACGAATACCTGGGTCTGTCGTCAGCCGAGATGGATGCCCGTATCGCCGCAGCGAAGGGAGCGCTCGGCGATCGCCTCGTGATTCTGGGCCACCATTACCAGCGAGACGAAGTGATCAAGTTTGCCGATGTCACCGGCGACTCGCTCAAGCTCTCGCGAGAAGCCGCCAGTCGGAGGAGCGTCGAGTACATCGTCTTCTGCGGTGTGCATTTCATGGCGGAGAGCGCAGACATCCTGGCGGCGCCGCACCAGCAGGTCACGCTGCCGGATCTGGCGGCGGGCTGCTCGATGGCCGACATGGCGGAGATCGATCAGCTCGAGCTGTGCTGGCGCGAGCTGCACGAGCTGGGAATCGACGATCTGGCCCCGGTGACGTACATCAACTCCTCGGCCGCCATCAAGGGGTTCGTCGGTGAGCGCGGCGGTGTGATCTGCACGTCGAGCAACGCGGGTGCGACGATGCGCTGGGCCTGGGACCAGGCGGCGCGCGTTCTGTTCCTGCCGGATCAGCACCTGGGACGGAACACCGCCTACAAGATGGGGGTGCCGCTCGACGAGATGGTCGTCTGGGACCCCAACGAGCCGTGGGGCGGCTTGACACGCGAGGAGGTGGCTCGAGCGCGGCTCATCCTCTGGAAGGGCCACTGCTCCGTGCACACGCGCTTCACTGTCGCGCAGATTCAGAACATTCGCAAGCGCTACCCTCAGGCGCGTGTCATCGTTCATCCCGAGTGCACCTGGGACGTCGTCCAGGCGGCAGACGACTGCGGGTCGACCGAACACATCCTCCGCGCCGTGCGTCAGGCGCCGGCGGGAACGATCTGGGCGGTCGGCACGGAGATTCACCTCGTCAACCGCCTTGCCAGGGAAGTGGCGCCCGAGCAGACCGTCCTCAGTCTCGATCAGTTTGGCTGCCTCTGCTCGACGATGTTTCGGGTCTCGCCGAACCACCTGCTCTGGTGCCTCGACAACCTGGTGATGGGGACGGTCAAGAACCACATCGTCGTGCCCGAGCCCACGAAACGCTGGGCCCGGGTTGCGCTCGATCGGATGCTCGCTATCAATTGACAGATCGTCGTGTGTAGCGCGCGGCCTTCAGGCCCCGCGCTACGTCAAAGCGATCCTGCGGTGCTTAGCCCACCCCGACGTACCCTTCCCTCTCCAGGTGCAGAAGGATCTGCTGCGCGGCTTCCTCCGGACTCGCCTCGGTCGTGTCGATCGTGATGTCCGCATCAGCGGGCGCCTCGTAGGGATCGGACACGCCGGTGAACTCCTTGATGATGCCGGCACGCGCCTTCGCGTAGAGCCCTTTTCGATCGCGGCCTTCGCAGATGTCCAACGGGGTGGAGATGTGCACGAGAATGAAGCCGCCAGCGGGCTCGATCATCGCCCGCACTTCCTTGCGCACGGCGTCGTACGGGGCGATTGGCGCGCAAATGGCCAGCCCGCCGTTCTTCGTGATTTCCGAGGCGACGAAGCCAATCCGGCGAATGTTGATGTCGCGGTGCTCCCGCGAGAAGCCGAGCTCCGACGAGAGGTGCTTGCGAACGAGGTCGCCGTCCAACAAGGTGACCGGGCGGCCGCCCATTTCGAGGAACTTCACGAGGAGGACGTTCGCAACCGTGGACTTTCCGGAGCCGGACAGCCCCGTGAAGAAGATGGTGCATCCCTGCGCGTGGCGCGGCGGATGGCGCCGGCGAAGCTCGGTGACCACCTGGGGAAACGTGAACCAGCCTGGAATGTCCCGTCCTTCGGCGAGCCGGGATCGGAGCTGAGTGCCCGAGATCGAGAGCGTTCGGGTTCCCTCCGCGACTTCGTCGCTCGGCACGTACTTGTCGAGGTCCTCGACGTACAGCATCTCCTTGAAGGGCACCATCGTGACGCCGAGCTCCTGCTCATGCTTCTTCAAGAGCTGCTGCGCGTCGTACGGACCATAGAACGGCGTCCCTGAGGAATCCTTGCCTGGTCCTGCATGGTCGCGCCCCACGATGAAATGCGTGCACCCATGGTTCTTCCGGATGATCGCGTGCCACACCGCTTCACGCGGCCCGCCCATGCGCATGGCGAGCGGCAGCAGCGACAGCTTGACCGTATCGTGAGGATACGTCGGCAGCAGCGCCTGATAGCACCTGACCCGCGTGTAGTGATCCACGTCGCCTGGCTTGGTCAGGCCGACGACCGGATGGATCAGCAGGCTGGCTTCGACATCCTTGGACGCCCGGAGCGTCAGCTCCTGATGCGCGCGATGCATCGGGTTCCGCGTCTGGAACGCGACGATGCGTCGCCACCCGAGACGCGCGAACTCCTTCCGGAGCTCCTCCGGCGAGCGTCGCAGCTCGCGATAGTCGTAATGCACCGGAAGCTGCAGCCCTTCGAGCCGGCCGCCGATGTAGTACGGATGGGTCGAGTCGAGCAGGTGGCGCACACCGGGGTGTGTGCGGTCGCCGGTGCCGAAGACCGCCTGCGCCTCGGCCTCGCGGTCGGGCTGCCAGATGTCCTCGCAGGTCAGGGCAGCCAACATGACGCCCTCCGGGTCTCGCAGCGCGAGTCGCGCACCCGGCTTCAGGCCGCGGGCCACCGCTTCCGGCACGTCGAGCGTGATGGGCATGGGCCAGAGCGTGCCGGAGGCGAGGCGCATCTCGCTGCAGACGCCGTTGTAGTCGGACTGCGTCATGAATCCAGCGAGCGGCGAGAAGCCGCCGTTCAGCAGCAGCTCCAGATCGCAGAGCTGGCGCGGCGTCAGATCCCAGGACACCCAATCGCGCGACTCGAGCTTCAACTCGTTGGCTTTCTCAGCGTCTGCCACGAGGACCGTCAGCTTCTCGCCATGCGGTGCAATCAAGTGATCAGTGGACATATGTATTCATCTACTCCTTTACGTAGAAAACGGGCAGTTCTCACTTGCGAAGACCAAAAGGTACCGGTTCCTGTGCTAGGAACGGTGGAGGGGTGCGGGCGGATCCGTCAGCTCGTTCATGCGCGCCGAAGCCCCAATCCGAGCCAGCTCTTGGAGGGCGTCGGCATAGGCGTCCGGTGCGCCAGCCAGGATCCCTTTGACCTTGGGAAACGGCTGATTGAAGCGAAGCGGCTCCCCGAAGACATCAGTCACGCGTCCGCCCGCTTCCGCGACCAGGAGCGCCCCCGCGCAGACGTCCCATTCGTGCTTCGGTCCGCGCGAGAACGTGACGGCAGCGCTGCCGGAGGCGACCTGCGCCAGCTTGTACGCAATGCTGCCCATCGAGGTGATCTGCCAGGCGGCCTGAAACGGCTCGAACTCGCCCGAGCGGCACTCGGAGCGTGAGGCGAGGAGGTTGCGTCCTTCCGCCGCGCGGATGCGCTGAGGGTCGGCTTGCCCGTTGCCGCCGGCCGTGTGGGCCGGCGTGAGGAACGCGCCCTGGTCGCGAACGGCCCAGTAGGTGTCGCCTCGCGCCGGGTTGTGCACCAGCGAGAGCACCGGTTGAGCGTCCTCCACCAGCGCGATGGCGACGGCGTACTCGGGAATCCCGCCGATGAATTCCTTGGTGCCGTCGAGCGGATCCACGACCCACAGCAGGGGCTGCGTCAGCCGCTCGGGATTGTCGGCGGTCTCTTCCGACAGCCAGCCAGCCGGCACGAGAGTCAACAGACGCTCGCGGAGCAGCGCGTCTGCTTCATGGTCCGCGCGCGTGACGGGAGAGAGGTCCGACTTGGTGGCGACCCCCAGGCCCTCCGCACGCGCGCGCTCAATACATCGTCCTGCGGCCTCCGCGGCATCGATGACCGCTGGAACGAGATCTCGAAGAGAGTTGTTGTGCATCACATCATTACCCGGCGACATTTCTCCCGGCGACATTCTAGCAGGCCGCGACCCTTGGGCCGCGCCCTCCGACGCTCACTTGCGAGCCCCGCATCTCGGCCGATGGCCAAGATGCGCGTTCGCAAGAGTTCTCACAGGCCGCGGATCTTCGTCCGTGCCGACCTAATGCGTATCGTCGGCGCAGCCGATATCAATACTAGGGTATAGCAATGGGTCGGACAATCAGCTTGCAAAGATGTCTTGCGTGCGTGGTCGTGGCGATTCTGAGCGCGGCGCCGCTGGCCGAGGTGTCCAATGCTCAGGTTCGAGTACCAGCCGGCTTCGACGACCGCCTGGTGGTCGACGTCGGTCTGCCGCCCACGGCGCTCGCCTTCACCCCGGACGGCCGGATGCTCATCGCGACGCAGGAGGGGCGGCTGCTGGTCAAGGTGGGAGACCAGCTGTTGCCGACGCCGGCGATCGATCTCTCGCCGCGCCTTTGCAGCAACAGCGAGCGCGGCTTGCTCGGCGTCGCTGTCGACCCAGACTTTGCCAGGACCCGTTACATCTACGTCTACTACACCTTCAACAAGCACGACTCCTGCGGGACCAACTCGCGTACCGTGCCGGTCAACCGTGTCTCGCGCCTCGTGCTCGGCGACGACAACCTCGTCGACGCCGACTCGGAGTTGATCCTCCTCGATAACATCCCGTCGACGGGCGGAAACCACAATGCCGGCGACCTGCATTTTGGCCCGGACGGCTATCTCTACGTCAGCGTCGGCGATGGCGGGTGCGACTATCTCTTCGACAGCGGCTGCGCCGGCGCCAACGACGCGGCGCGCGATCAGCACGTCTTGCTGGGCAAGATCCTTCGCATCACACGCGACGGCGGCATCCCGCCAACCAACCCGTTCCAGGGGGAGGGCACCGCCCGGTGCGCGTTGACGGGGCGGACCGAATGGGGCGTCGCCTGTCAGGAGACGTTCGCCTCGGGGCTGCGTAATCCCTTTCGCTTCGCCTTCGACTGGGACGCCGCGGAGCCTCGCCTGTTCATCAACGACGTCGGCCAGGGCGATTGGGAGGAGATCAACCTGGGCGTCGCCGGCGCCGACTACGGCTGGAACATTCGAGAAGGCGCCTGCGTCGCCGGGTCGCGCAGCGACTGTCCTCCGCCGCCCGAAGGGTTGACGGATCCCCTGCACGCGTACTCACGTGCGACCGGCTGCGGCTCGATCACGGGGGGCGCGTTCGTGCGGACGGAGAGCCTCTGGCCAGCCGAGCACATTGGCGCCTACCTCTTTGCCGATTACGTCTGCGGCAAGATCTTCGTGCTCCGCCGAACAGCCGGCGGAGACTACGAGTCGGGGACGTTCGCCGACGGCTTTGACAGAAGCAGCATCGTCACGATGAGGTTCGGTCCCGTCGGCGG
>JBOGIN010000695.1:0-1764 GCA_050742275.1 Vicinamibacteraceae bacterium | reverse complement strand
GTCTTTCTCCATCGGGGCGTTCGCCTCGATGTCGCGGTGGCCGAAGGCGTCGAAGTTGATGACTTTCCCCTCGCGCGCGATGAGCGTCACGACACCGGCAACCTTCTTCTGCTCGACATAGCGCCGCATCGTATCGGAAAGGCGGGCGAGGCGCTCCGACGACACGCCGACCGATTCCGGCGAGGCGGGAGCGAGACTCTGTCCATGCGCGGGCGCCGCGGCAAGAACAGCCGCCGCAACGAGCGCGAAACATATCGACAGTACGCGTGCACGAACGATCAGGATCGTCATAGTGGCTCCCGTTGAGTATGCGTCGATGGCCAGATGCCGTATCATCGTGACCATTGGCGCGTTAGTCATGCTGCCGACCGCCGCACCCATCGACCGCACGTTGCGCACCCTCAAGAAGGCCATTCTCTCGATGGAGCTGCCAGCCATCGAGAAGATTTCCGAGGAGCAAGAGGGGGATGCGTTCCAGGTGTTGATTGGCACGATGCTCTCGGCCCAGACGCGTGATCCGGTCACACACGAGGCGTCGACCCGCCTGTTTGCGGTGGCGCCGTCGCCTGGCGTCCTCGCGCGTCTGCCGCTCAAGCGGATCGAACGGCTCATCTATCCGGTGAGCTTTTACCGAAACAAAGCGCGACACGTGAAGGCCGCCAGCCGACAAATCATGGAGAAGTTCGGCGGACGTATCCCCGCAACCATGGAAGAGCTCCTCACGCTGCCCGGCGTTGGCCGCAAGACCGCCACCCTCACGCTCATCGTTGCCCACGAGAGCGCTGATTATATCTGCGTCGACACGCACGTCCACCGCATTGCAAACCGCTTCGGGTGGGTGAGGACGAAAACGCCGGAACAGACCGAGCTCGCCCTGTACGACGCAGTGCCGAAACGCTGGTGGGCCGACGTGAATCTCTTCCTCGTCTCGTGGGGCCAGAACGTGTGCAAGCCGGTCTATCCGCTCTGCCGCACCTGTCCGCTCGACCCCCTCTGCCCCAAGATAGGCGTCGGGCGTCAGGGGGCAGGGGTCAGCAGGCGTCAGGCCTGAGGCCTGCTGACCCCTGACCGCTGATTCCTGATCCCTTATACTGAGCGTCATTACGACAAACGCGCGTTCCCGATGCCCTGAGGCCGGATGGTCCCAGAGCGATGGAGGACAACATGTTCGGAGCATGTGCGAGATCTGCGAGCCGTTGGACCGTCATGGTAGTCGCGGTAGCCGTGTTGGCGTTGTGGGTGTCGTCCGCCGCACAATCACCGGGGACACCAAAGCCCGCGTCCGCCGAGAACCCCATGCTGCTCTTCGCGACCGAGAAGGGAACCTTCGACGTCGAGCTCTTTGCTGCGGAGGCGCCAAAGAGCGCGGCGCACATCGTACGGCTCGTGAAGAAGTACTTCTACAACAACCAGCGAGTTCACCGCGTGGAGTCCGGATCGCTGGTCCAGTTCGGGGATATCCGCACGCGCGACATGACAAGGCGGGCCGAGTGGGGCAGCGGCGGCGGTGGCGGGAGCGGCAGTCCCCTCGAGGTGGCGGAGTTCTCGAAGCGCCTCGAGCACACTCGCGGGACCGTCGCCCTCGCGCACTCCGGCGATCCCAAGCGCGCCGACAGCCAGCTCTTCATCGGCCTCCAGGCGCATCCAGGATGGAACGACAAGTACGTCATCGTTGGGCGTGTCGTCTCCGGGATGGACGTGGTGACGAAGCTACAGGTCGGCGATCGTATCAAGAGGGTAACGGTGAAGTAGGCTGGGGCTTGT
>JBOGIN010000694.1:0-7763 GCA_050742275.1 Vicinamibacteraceae bacterium | reverse complement strand
TCTCGAGACGAGGCGCTGGCTGAAGCCCGCCGCGAGTTTGGCTCGGTCCTCCGCATGCGTGAGGACTCCCGCGCGGCGTGGCAGGTAAGCTGGCTCGATGATCTGGTCGCCGACGTGCGCTACGCCGTCGGCACGTTGCGTCGAAGTCCTGTCTTCACGCTGGTAGCCGTCCTTTCCATCGCGCTTGGCATCGGCGCCACGACGTCGATCTTCAGCGTCGTCTATGGCGTGCTGCTGCGCCCCTTGCCATTCCTCGCAGCCGATCGACTCGTGCTCGTCCGCGAGCTGGTGCCGAAGTTCACGGCCGAGCCCCTTCACCTGCCTGCACCGGACACGCGCGATCTCGGCGCGAACGAGGTCTTCGAGGCGAGCGCCGCGATGGAAGCGACCAGCCGTAACCTTTCGGGCGGCGGCACGCCGGAGCGGGTCGACGGCTTGCGCGTCTCACCGAGCCTCTTCCCCATGTTGGGTGTCGACGCGCAGCATGGACGGACCTTCACGCCAGATGAGGATCGGCCCGGTGCGCAGGTGGTGCTCGTCAGCCATGACCTCTGGGAGCGGCGCTTCGGCGCCGACCCTGCGCTCGTCGGCCGTCGGATTCTCCTCGATCAGCAGCCGTTCGAGGTCGTCGGGATCATGCCGCGCACGTTCCGGTTTCCGCTGAAGCAGATGCAAGCGGGAGAGCCGGCGGACGTCTGGGTGCCGCTCGGGCTCACCGCCGAGGAGCTTGCCGAGCGCGGCGATAGGTTCAACTACTCCCTCCTGGCTCGGCTGAAACGCGGCGTGTCCGTGGAGCAAGCGAATGCCGCCGTGTCGGGCGTCGTCCATCGTCTCTACGAGTCCGTCCGCAGAGGTGGAGTCGAGATCGATGGCATCGTGCTGCCGCTGTTCGATCAGGTCGTCCAGGACTCTCGGCGACAGCTCCTCCTGCTGCTCAGCGCAGTGACGTTGCTGCTGGTGATTGCCTGTGTGAACGTGGCCAACGTGCTGTTGGCGCGCGCAACCGCCCGAGGCCGCGAGCTCGCGCTGCGCATGGCGCTTGGCGCAGGCCGGGCGCGGCTCGTGCGGCAGTTGCTGACCGAAAGCGTGGCGCTCGCGATCTGTGGCGGCATCCTCGGCGTGCTGTTGGCCTGGTCGGGCACGGCGTGGCTCCTGCACCTCCTGCCCGCTGGCGTGCCCCGGATGGAGGAGGTGCGCGTCGACCCTGCCGTGCTCACCTTCGCGTGCCTGCTGTCGATCGCGACGGGCGTGCTGTTCGGCCTCGCACCGGCGTGGGCAGTCTCCCACGCACGGCCCAATGCGGTGCTCGGACTGTCATCCGTTCGTGGCGTCGGTGGAGCCTCCCGCTGGAACTGGCTGCGGCACGGCCTTGTCACGATGGAGCTGGCGCTCGCGCTCACGCTGCTCGTTGGCGCCGGCCTGCTGACACGCGCCTTCGTCAACGAGCTGCGCATCGACTCCGGGTTCGAGCCAGAGCGGGCGTACACGTTTGGCGTGGGCTTGCCGGAGACGTCGTATCGCACCTGGGCGGACGAGCGGACCTTCATCACACGATTGCGGCGAGAGCTCTCGGCCCTGCCACGCGTCGAAGCCGTCGCGTCCGCCACGGCAACGCCGTTTGGCTACGACTCCTTTCGCCTCTTCACACCGGAAGGTGTGACATCCATTCAGGGACGCCCCCTCGCCGGTGCCACGGTGCTCGACGGCGACTACTTCACCGCACTGGGCATGCGGCTCGTGCGCGGCCGCGCCTTCACCTCGGCCGATGACGAGCGCGCGCAACAGGTAGTCATCATCAACGAGGCGGTCGCGCGTCGTTTCTGGCCGGGGCGGGATCCCATCGGGCAGCGCCTGAAGTGGGGCGGGCCGAGCAACAGCCAGCCGTGGCTGACCATCGTAGGCGTCGTAGGCAACACCCATCAGTACGTCGAAGGTTTGTCGTCAGCGTGGATCTACACACCCTACTCGCAGGGTGGCGGGGCCGAACGGCGCCTGTCGTTTATCCTCCGCGTGAACGGCGATCCGGCCACCCTCGCGCCGGCTGTGCGGGCACGCGTCCAGGCGCTCGACGCCCATCTGCCGCTCATCGACCCCGGACCGTTGACCGCGCAGCTCGCCGAGCAGCTCGCGCCGCGCCGTGCGACCACCTGGTTGCTCGGGATGTTCGCGGGCGCGGCGGTGCTGCTCGCCGCAATCGGGTTGTACGGTGTGATGGCGTACGCTGTCGGACAGCGTCAACAGGAGTTCGGCGTGCGTCTGGCGCTCGGCGCCCGGCCAGGGCAGGTTCTGGGACAGGTGCTCAGACAGGCGCTCACGCTAGCGCTCGCCGGCATTGTCGCCGGCGCCGTGCTTTCCGGCATCCTCGCCCGCACCGCAGCGAGCCTCTTGGCCGAGCTCGACGTGGAGCTGCTCGATCCCGCTCTGTTCCTGCTTCTCATCCTTGGGCTGCTGGCGGTGTCGCTGGCCGCTTCGTTCGTGCCTGCGTGGCGCGCCGCGTGCGTCGCGCCCGCGATCACGCTCAGGGCTCAAGGCGAGTAACTTGTCGCGGCGAGTCCTACTCTTTCTGCAGGTTACTTCTGGACGCCGATGTCCTTCAGCGACTCCAGCCTGCCGAGGTTGAGAGCCGAGACGCCGGCTTTGAGCTCGCCGAGGTCGACGCCGCGGCCCTTGGCGCTGACCATGAACCGCTTACCCATCACGACGGCGAACTCATTGGTGCCGCCACGCTTGGACAGTCGCTCGTGAACGAGTCGACCATCCTCCTTGTGTGTTCGCTCGTAACCATCGTCGGTATCCTTCTCGGCCTGCACCCCGATCCAACTCGCGAGCCCCATGAGCCCGCTCGCGCCTCCCGTGTCCAAGACCTCCAGCGTCACTTCCTTCCGGGCGCCATCGCTGTACGTCGCTTCGGCCTTCGAGACCATGACCCCGACGCCGGTCTTCTCGGCGCTGCTGCTCCGTCTTGGCATTCCCGCAAACGTCTCGGGGACGAACGACTTCAGCTGTTCGATGTCGACAGGGTCGACGCGCTTTCCGCCACCCAGGAGCGTGCCCAGGCCTTCCATCGCTGCTGCGGCTTGTGTGGCCTGGTCTCCGCTCTTTTCGGCAGCCTCCATTTTCTCGCCGCTTTCGTCGAGTTTCCGGCCAAGCTCCTCTAATTTTCCTAGCGGGCTGTCCTTGTCGAGCTCCGCCTCGGAAGCGCTGGTGTCGCCTCCGCCCGCTGTACTCCTGAGCGCATTCGCGCCCAGCATTCCTGCACCGACCATCACTCCACCAGTCACGGAGATGACGAAGCTCAAGACAATGGCGCAGACCACGACGACGGCGGTGTAGGCAATGGCCTTGTCCTCGGGGCACTTCATCAAACGAGGAAGACCCAGGTAGATCAAATAGAGACCATACAAGCCGCCGAGCAGCATGAGAACGCCGCTCCCCATTGGGAGGATTTGAAACACCCCGGCGACCCATGCGGGAGTGAATGAATAGACGGCTACCTTGAAGGCTTGCGCGCTGTTCTTCTCGGCGCCAAAGGTTGGAGCCAGAGCGTTGATGATGACCGAGAGCACGAAGACCGCGACAACCGCCATCACGATAGCGAACATTGCGCTCCAGATACCGGTGGCTATCGGTACGCGATACATACCGACGAAGGGCAGACTTCGGCCGATCACCGAACCTCCAATAAAGCCCGCGACCGCCGCGATGGTGGCCAAGGGGAGGACGTAGCCGGTGATCAGGCTTCCAGGGGCCGTAGTCTCTCCGGCGATAATCGGCCATTCGGCCGTGGGCGAGACACAGAGTTTCTTGACTCGTTCGACAATGTTCATGTAGCTAGCCTTGGTCCAAATTGGAAGTAGCGCTCGAGCCCGGTCGGCGGTTTGCTGTCGCCGTCGTAGACGGGGACGCCCTCGCGGGTTGCGCCTAGAAGGGGTAACGACGAAAGGTCAAGCTTCGAACAGGCCAAATCCGGCCCATCAGGTCACCGGCTCCTCAAGGCTCGAGCGCGCAGGCGATCAGCTGTATACATGGCCCGCTCCGAGACGACGTCCTTCTTGCGTGGATTCCGGACCTTAGGCGTCCGAGAGGATCTCGCTCAGGACGCGCTTCAAGTACTCGAGCCGGTAGCTGCCGTTATTGGGGTTGTGATAGCCGAGGTGCCGCTCGACGGCCGTGAGGTCGTCGTAGTCCTTGGCTGGCTCGAAGGCGTGTCCCTCGTGCCATTCGTTGAACGAGTTGATGTAGACGAGAAAGAACCCGCGCGGATTGTTCGTCAGCTCGGGCCGTGTCTGCAGGTCGAGGGAGGTGGTGAGCGACCTCCGGATCCGGCTCATGCTCAGCCGCTCCGCGCGAGCGCGGTCAGCCCTGTCGCTCCAATCGATGGGACGCTCGAGCGGAGGGTCGAATGAAGGAGGGCGATAGCAGGGATCGGACGGAGGCTCGCGCAGCCGGACACCTTCGAAGCCGGGGTTGACGTTGAAGGAGAACAACAGATCTCGCGACGCGCAGGATTTGGCGACGTTGGCCCTTTGCTCGAGCGGCATGCGGTTCGAGAAGGGCACGACGCCGTCGAAGCCGCCCGCCTCGACGCGCCCGAGGTTCGTCGAGTCACACAACAGGAGAATGCGATCGAAGTCGTGGCGCACGATCTCACGCACGCTGTCGGTCTGCCGGCGCCAGAGCGCGTCTGACACGTAGAGTCGCTCGCGGTGCTCGCGCCCGAGACAGTCGACGCTCGTCGGCGGCTTGATGGTCCCGAACGATTTGAACACCGGCATCTCGCGCCCCCGCTCGTCGCGCAGCAGCAGCAGCGCGTCCCAGCGCCGCTTCTCACCGTGCTCGCGCAGCAAATAGCGAATATCGTCGGCATACCGCTCGGCGCGCGAGGGGCCGTACGGCTCGAGGTGAAACGTGACCTTCAGGTCGTGGTCACGCATCACGTCCATGATGGTGTCTGTCCCCTTGCTCGGCCCCCACCAACTGACGTTGATGGCGCCAACACCCGCCTCGCGAATCCACTTCGCGTGCTGCTCGATGACACGCACCGAGTGCGAGTCGTACGCGCCAAGCGCTGGGACCGCGGTGGCGGCGATGTCAACCGGCGGAACCCGCCCGGCCTCGTTCCAATGCCGCCACGGGTCCGTGCCGTACCAGGGGTAGTACTCGAACACGAACCGTCTCTGGAGATCGGGGAACCGTTCGCGGAGCCGCGCGCCAATGGCCGCCAGGTCGGTGCGATCCGGCGGATGGCGCAATCGAGCAGGAATCTGGGCTTTTGCCCGCGTCCCGCTGAGCACTGATTCGGTCACGGTAGCGAGCACGCCGACGAACGCGCGTCGCGTCAGGCGCATGACAGCACCAGATAGTTGTACCCAGAAGCTTAGAACACCACGCGCACGGGGTAAAGGCAAGAGGGGAGCCGAGGGAGCCCCTGTTGGTGGAGATTGAGTGGCTCGTGGCGGCTGGTCAGGGCAGCCCGGCGACTATCTTGCGATACTCGTCTTCTGTAAACGCGCGGAGGGTTTCCGTCTGGACACTCCCGCCGGCCGCGGTCGCCAGCACCATTCGAGACGCCGTTTCATCGTCCGGCGCCTCCGCGATCGCGACCATGTCGTATTGGCCCATGACCATGTAGAACTGCGTCATCTTTCCGCCGGCCTTCTGGAACGCCTTCTTGGCCGCATCCAGACGCGCAGGGCTCTCTTTGACGTTCTCGATTCCCTTCTGGGTCCAGCGAAGCAACGTGATGTAGGTGGGCATGGCTACCTCCCTGTTCCTGTTTCTTGAGCCCCCTCGGTGAACCGATTCTACGCCTCGCGGGACGAGCCGGATCCCATTGGCTGATGATGGCGGACTTGACTCGCCGACATCAGGTACACAGATCAATTGACGAGCTGTCCCGCCGGAGCGAGAATCGCTCGAGAGACGCGTTTTCGGTCTTCCGAGAGGAGGTCGTAACCCTATGCGAAAGTGGACACGATGGCAGGACTGGGTTGCCTGCATCGCCGGGCTGGCGCTGCTGTTGGGACCGCTCTGGGTCGCACCGCCAACCAGGTTGGGCATGGCAGCCATGATCATCCTGGGCGCGCTTCTTGGCGCTAGCGCGCTCTGGTCGCTGGCAGCGCCGGACAGTACCGTGAGCGAGTGGAGCCACGCCCTGCTCGGGGTACTTGCCTTCGTGGCGCCGTGGGCATTTGGCTACGCCAACTTCCCCGAGCCAGCCTGGATCTCCTGGCTGGCCGGCGCTATCGCTTTCATCGTCGGCCTCTGGGCGCTGCCCACCGCTCGGCATCTGCACGCGGCTGGCGTGAAGCACTGAGGCCGGCGGAGGGTCGGCGCGGGCCGACCCTCCGCTCTCCTACGGAAGCACGCGAGTCTCGCCTTCACAAACTCTTAGTAAATGGCCGATAAGCTCCGACACGTTCGGTGCGCCTGCGTCTGCCGTGTGTGAGGAGCAACAATGTCGGTACGAAATTGTGTTCGGTCCGTTCCAATCTTCTGCGCCTTGTTCGCGCTCGCGCCATCTCCTCCCCAGGCACAGGAACGCGTGACGGAAGGTTCGCCAGACGAGCCTCGGATCCAGGCGGACGCCGTCATGGCGCCCATGGCCATCAACGGCGGCATGGAGAGCGCTGATCTCGACCACGCGCTCAATCCATATCTGTCGAAGATCACCGAGCAGGACATCTTCTCCGGCGTGGTGCTCATCGCCAGAGAGGGCAGGACGGTGTTCCAGAAAGCCTACGGCTTCGCCGACAGGGCTCACGGAATTCCAAACACGACACACACCCGCTTCAATCTTGGCTCGATCAACAAGACGTTCACGCAACAGGCCATCGATCAGCTCGTCGCCGAGGGGAACCTCGCCTACAGCGACATGCTGGGCACGCTGTTCCCTGACTATCCGCAGGAGATCAGCCGCGCCGCCACGGTGGAACAGCTCCTGAACAACACGGCCGGGCTTACCGACCTCTTCGGACCTGAGTTTTCTCAGGCGGCCAAAGATCAGTTTCGCTCAAACGCTGACTTCTTCCGCTTCGCGAGCACGCTCCCGCCCCTCTTTCCCCCGGGCAGCGACCAGCACCACTGCAACGGCTGCTATATTGCCCTTGGAGCGATCGTCGAGCTCGTCTCCGGTGTGCCGTACGAGGAGTACGTCACCGAGCACGTCTACGAGCCGGCAGGCATGACGGACACAGGGTTCCCGCACGCCGACGGTATCGAGCCGAACCTTGCCCTTGGCTATACGCGGCGTCCCGCCAACGGCGCGCTCCGCAGCAACATCTTCCTGCATGGTGCGGCCGGCAGCGCGGCAGGCGGCGGATTTTCCACGTCGGAGGATCTGTTGGCGTACGTCAGGGCCCGGCGCGACGGACGCCTGCCCGGGGGCCCGATCCGCGGGGTGATCGTGGGCGGTCAGGCGGGCGTCAACACGACCGTCCAAGCCAATGACGTCTGGACCGTGATTGTGTTGACGAACCTCGATCCGCCCATAGCCCAACAGGTCGGCACGGCCATCATGGAGGCGCTCACCGGCCGATCATGAGGATTGTCGTCATCGAGGATGACGCCGTGGTGTCCGAGACGATTGCGCTGTACCTGCAGCAGGACGGCTTCGAGGTGGTCACGGCCCGCGACGGCGTGACCGGGCTGCAGCTCGCCATGAGCGGCGACGTGAGTCTCATCGTGCTCGATCTGATGATTCCTGGTCTCAGCGGGATGGAGGTCTGCCGCCGTCTGCGGACCTCCTCCACGGTGCCGATCCT
>JBOGIN010000693.1:0-4063 GCA_050742275.1 Vicinamibacteraceae bacterium | reverse complement strand
GTCGAGATCAGCCGCGACGGCAGGCGTGTGTATTTCACGAACTCGCTCTACGCGCCGTGGGACGCCCAGTTCTATCCGGACGGCGTCAAGAGCTGGATGGTGAAGATCGACGCAGCGCCCGGCGGGGGATTGAAGCTCGATGAGAAGTTCCTCCTCGAGTTCGACGGGCTCCGCGCGCATCAGCTGCGTCTCGAAGGCGGCGACGCTTCGTCGGATTCGTACTGCTTTCCGTAGGCGCCATGACGTCCTGGGATGCGGGACCGACCGCCTTCTGGGCAATGCTGCTCTTGGGGGCGTACCACGGCATCAACCCGGGCATGGGGTGGCTCTTCGCCGTGGCGCTCGGGATGCAGGAGAAGAGCGGGGGCGCGGTGGCACGATCGCTCGTGCCAATGGCGCTCGGCCATGCGCTGGCCGTCGGCGGCGTGGTGCTGGCCGCGACGCTTCTCGGGAGCGCGCTGCCGCCAGGCGCCGTTCGGTATCCAGTCGCCACCGTTCTTGTCGGTCTCGGGATTTACCGCGTGGTGCGCCACCGCCACCCGCGGTGGGTCCGCATGCAGGTGGGATTTCGCGACCTCACACTCTGGTCGTTTCTCATGGCGTCGGCCCATGGCGCCGGCTTCATGGTGCTGCCGGCGCTGCTGGGCGGCAGCGCTGTCGAGGCGGTGCCCCACGCGGCAGGCCACCATCACCTGTCGGCGGGTGCGAGCCCGCTCGCTGGGCTGTTCGCGACCGGTGTTCACACACTCGCCTATCTCGCGGTCACCGGAGCCGTGGCCTGGGTCGTCTACCGCAAGCTTGGCCTCGCGCTCCTCCGCCGCGCGTGGCTCAACCTCGACCTGGTCTCGGCGGCTGCCCTCGTGGTTGCAGGGGTCGTCACGCTGATGGGTTAGCCGTCGACCGCGCGAACGCGTCGAGAGGCCAGCGGGCTCTAGCTGACGAACCAGCGAGCGAACCGCTGCCACGTCTCAGTGCCGCCGAGGACGATACGCAGGACCTGGGACAAAACGAGGAACCCGCCTCCCCAGAGCGTGGCCGGATGGAAGCGGCCTCGCGTGACACGGTCGTAGACGAGGATCGCGAGCAGGAAGACGTCGGTCATGCCGAAATACGCTAGCGGGCCGTACGGGGCGAGCAGCGGCCATCGACCGAATCCGGCTGGCACCAGCTCCAGCGTGCCGATGAGCATCAGTCGCTTGTGCGTTTCCGGCGTTCGCCGCCACGCGAACGCAGCCCCTATCAGGGCGGGAAACACGATGAGCGTGGAGAACGGCACGATGAGAAACATCAGCGGCGGAACTCCGGGAGGCGCGGCGCCACGCCTGCCGAGATCGAGTGTGACAGCGAAGGCCGCCACCATCATCATGGCCGCCAGCACGACGCCCCCACGGCCGATCCGCCGATGGAGGTCCGTGCGTCGCGCGGCGACGAGCGCAGGCTGCGAGATCAGGAGCAGCATCCAGCACGTGAACAGTAACCCGTGCACGTGGTAGAGCGGCGCCAGCTCCGGGGTTCCGTAAGCCGTCTTCAGGTAGTACGTAGGGGCGAAGCCCACGAAGACCGCGATGGTCATCGCCACAGGTAGCCCCACGTAGAAGGCATGCCTGTGCCACCAACGCGTGGCCGATGACTGTCGAACGGCCACGGCAACGTTGCTCAAGGCGTTGTCCATAGGATGACGGTCGGCATTAGTCTTAACAGGATGTCCTTGGGCGGCCGCACACAAGCGCCGTTCTCGGACACTTCGCTATATGAGAGAACGAGCGCTCGACAGACACCGAACAGATCGCGACTGTGGCGATCGAAAAGGAGTGGCCCCGGCTCAACTAGCAACTGAGCCGGGGCCGAAGGCTCTGGCCTTCAGTTATCGACACGGGCGCCCTGCCGACAGCCAGTGACAACGCATCGGCCGGAAGAAGTTCCGCGCGACGTGTCTGACGACGGCGCGGCCGATCTTCGCGCCATCGCGCATGGAGTGCCGCCAGTGGAGGCCAGCCCACACTCGCGCGTTGTCGACTTCCCGCATGATCCCATTGAGATCGTCATAGGTTCGCTCTGTCCGGACGAGTTGAGGCACCGCCACCTTCGACGCCACCAGCGTCCACCGCACTCGGTCGGTGCGGAAGAACGACGCCACGGCATCCGTCACCGCGGTCGACCAGAATCCGTGCCCCGACGGATACTCGGGATGGTTCACCTGCAGCAGCGGTGTCCAGTACGGATCCGAATCCGTGTCTGGGTTGCCGTCCATGGCTGCCTGGGGGATGGCCGTTCTGGGACGCCACGCCGTATAGAAGTACTTGGCCTCGAATCCCGCGATCACGGCATCGGACGTTGCGGTATGTACGAGCGCAAAGAAGCGGGCCGTCTCCCGGACGTTCAAGCCTCGGCTGATCGCCAGGTTGATCAGGTTCCGATTCCAGAACACATACGGGTGCTCGGACCAGAAGTACGCGACGTCGGTCTGCTCGGGTGACCGTACGACGCTGTCGGCGCGGCCAAAGTCACGGGTCTCGATGAAATCGGCGGTGTAGGTGGCCGATGACAGCGGCGATGGACCGCGGGGCCGCAGCCGGCTCGGGTCACTGAACGTGAAGGGCTGGATCCGACCGACCTTGGCGTCGGCCGGCTGTGGATCGGTCGGCACCGTGGGGCAGCCTGTATCTGGCTCGAACTCGCCCACCGGCGGCGGGACGACGCTACAGACGTACGGCACGACGTTGTCGAAGCCGTCGTTGGCGCGCAGCGCGAGCATCGCCACGGCCGCCTCTGCGCCAACGCGGATCCCCTTGTTCTTGGCGTCATCGTCGGGAATATTCGCGAGATACGTCACATACTGCTCGTCGAGATACGCATACTGGGACTCCGCGACGCGCGCGCGCGCCGCCAGGTATGCGGCCGTTGCCACCGCCGCCCGGACATCGGCGTGTCTCGGCGCACGGATATCCGCGGCATATGGCCGGTACCCACCCTCGATGGCCATCGTGGCGTCGTAGACGGCGAGCATCACGATGGTATGGAGGATCTGCGCCGTCCCCCCGGACCGCGGGACGCTTGCCTTGTGAATCGCCGGCTGCACGATCGCTGCCCAGTCGGCGACGACATTGGGTGCGTTGTGCCTGACGCTGTCTGCGAACATGTGAACAGGACTGGTGAGCAGCAGCAGAGAACATATGAGAACAGAACTGGTAAACATTGCAGTCTCCTTCTTGACGGGGTCACGCGCCCCACGAGTTATGAGCACGAGTAAGAAGCTCGGATACCGAAGGGCCTCGCGTTTTGGCCCGCTATAAGGAGAATCGGAAAATGACTCGCAACGGTGACGCTAGGTTCGACTCGCGTCGGTGACCCTGACACGTTCTCCCGAGCGTGTTCGGTCCGGCATCCGAGGGCGTTGTCTCAAGACGAGGGGTTCGAGGCATCTCGACATCGACCGCGCGGCGACGAACGCATGCCACCGACCGTTGACGCTCTCATTGCCTCGGCCGATCGCGGCGACCGCGCTGCCGCGAATGTGCTCTTTGCCACGCTGTACGACGAATTGCATCGGCTGGCCCGGCGCGAGCTGGCGCGCCAGCAGGGCCCGCCTGGTCTCGGCGTCACGACCCTCCTGCACGAGGCCTATCTGGCGATCGCGGGGCGGGACGGCGTGGCCTTTCCAGATCACGCGCGCTTCATGGCGTACGCAGCGAGGGTGATGCGGGGGTTGATCATCGACGATCTGCGCGAGCGGTACGCCCAAAAACGGGGCGGTGGGATCCATCACACGACCCTCGTCACCGATGTGCAGGGCGTGAAGGATCCGGAGCTGCTGGCGCGCATCAGCGATGCGCTCGACGAGCTCGCCACACACGACGCCGCGCTGGCGGAGATCGTCGATCTGAAGTTCTTCTGTGGCTTTTCGTTCGCCGAGATCGCTGCGATGCGCGGCGTCTCGGAGCGCACCGTCAAACGGTGGTGGGAACGGAGCCGGATCTATCTGCACCGTGCGCTGGCTTCGGAGGACCGGGTCCCCTGAGGCTCAAGAGCCTGCAAACATTTACGTAGCGCGCGGGCTTCAGCC
>JBOGIN010000692.1:0-2686 GCA_050742275.1 Vicinamibacteraceae bacterium | reverse complement strand
GGCCTGCTTCGCGCCGAATCGGGCCGCATTCTTCGAGAGCTCTTCGACTTCGGCGAGCTCACGGCTCGAGAAGTGATGACGCCCCGCGTACAGATTGCCGGCTTACCGTTGGGAGCGGAGCCGCCGGTCATGAGGGCGCTGGTGGCGGAGCGCCCTTACAGTCGATATCCGGTCTACGGCGAGGACCTGGACCAGATCAGCGGCGTGGTCCACGTCAAGGACCTGATCGCCGCCTGCGAGCAGGGTGCGGCGCTGACCGCGAGCATCGTCCGTCCGATGCCGTACGTTCCGGAAACTGCACCGCTCGGCAGTGTGATCGACGTGCTGCGCAAGGAGGGAACACCCATGGCCATCGTCATCGACGAGCATGGTGGAACCGCGGGCGTGGTGACGCTCTCGGATCTCTTCGACGAAGTAATCGGGGAGATCGACGAGCCGGGTCGTGAGCGCCCCAGCATCTCGCGCGATTATCTCGGCCGCCTTCACGTGAAGGGAACCGTGCGTGTCGAGGAGGTGGGCGAGCAGCTAGGCGTCGCGCTCGAGCATCCGGAGGTCGGCAGCGTCAGCGGCCTGGTGTTGACACTGCTCGGCCGCCCCCCGCGCGTCGGAGACCGCGTCGAGTACGACGGGGTTCACTTCGAGGTCACCGCGACGGAAGGGCACGGGGTCAGTGAATGTATCGTAGCGCTGGGGGCTAACGACCAAGGCAGTGGGTAGAACAGGAAACGGGAAATCCCGTTTCCCGTTTCCTGATTACGCCGCTCGATGCAACGTGAGCCCACCCTCGAACTCGCTCAAGCGCTCCCTGAGAATCAACCGGCCGCGGTGAAGGCGCGACTTCAGGGTCTGCGTGTTCACGCGAAGCACACGGCTCGCCTCCTCGGTGGACAGCCCGTGAACATCACGCAAAATCACTGGTCTTCGGTAGATCGGCGGGAGATCGCGGACCGCGACGCGCAAGCGGTCGCGGAGCTCGCGACGCAGCACCGCCTCATCTCCCAATGCCGACCAGTCGGTGGCTTCCAGTAGACGAGGCCCTCCGTGCTGCCCGTCATCGGGGAGCTGGGCCGAGACCTCGGCCGGGCGTGCGAACTTGCCGTTCCTGAGGCGCGACATCGCCGTGTTGTAGGTGATGCGATAAATCCAGGATGAGAGCGCAGCATCGCCTCGGAAGGCGCGAATCTTACGAAAGACCTTCAGCAGGACGTCTTGAGCAATCTCTTCTGCATCTTCATGATTCTTGGTATAGCGAAGCGCCAGTTGGTAGATCCTGGCGCCGTATGTGTCCGCAAGCTCGGCTACGGCCGCTCCATCCTCCGCTCGGAGCCGACCGACCAGCGCGCTTTCGGACTGCGAGTTCTCCTTCATGATGCCTCCAGTGAACGAGAACACCGGAGGGGCCCGGTTTATTCCCGCCCGGAGGAATCAAGCGCCCGGAGTGACAGGGTGAGGGGGTGACGGGGTAATGGACGCGGTGACAGCGGGTTCCTCGTAGCGGTCGAACACGTCGCAGAAGTGCCGGACGCACGCGTCCTCGACCTCGGCCATGGAGAGGGGACCGGTCAGCCGTTCGAGGGAGATCACGCCGCGGTCGGCGATGCCGCACGGCACGATGAGGTCGAAATAGTCGAGGTTGGTCGAAACGTTGAGCGCAAAACCGTGGCTCGTGACCCAGCGGGAGATCCGGACACCAATGGCGGCCAGCTTCCGCTCTCCGACCCACACGCCAGTCAGGCCGGGCACCCGCCCGGCCTGGACACCAAAATCGGCCGCCGTGCGAATCAGCGCTTCTTCGAGGTCCCGCACGTAGCGATGCACATCCTGGCGATCCGGTTTGAGATCGATGACCGGGTAGCCTACGAGCTGGCCTGGACCGTGATAGGTGACGTCGCCGCCACGTCCGGCATCGTAGACGCTCACACCTCGCGCAGCCAGCTCGTGCTCCGAGGCGACGATGTGGGCACGTGAGTGGCGGGATTTCACGCCCAGCGTGATGACATGTTGATGCTGCAAGAGGAGGAGCGTGTCCACTGCTCCGCCGGCGCGGCGATCCGCGGCAAGCCGTTCCTGGAGCGACAAGCCTTCTTCGTAGCCAATGACGCCGAGGCGCCGAACGTCGAGGGGCGACATCGAGGTCAGGCTAACACAGGCCCTCGATGCGAGCGTGCGAAGAAGAGAATGCGTCGACCGCCAGCCAGGGGTTGGCGGGCCAGCACCTCGAAGCGCGCAGCCAGCTCCCGCTCGAAGGTAGGAAGGTCGTAATCGGCATGTTGTGCGGCGTCCTTGAAGCGAAGCAGGCGTTCGACCATCGGGTCGGAGCGGTCGACGAACTCGATCACGAGGTGCGGCGCGATCGCTGCCAGCCAGTTCAGGAGGGCCCGCATTGGAACGTTCGCGCCGATGATCAGGTGGTGCAGCAGCGCGAGCGCCAGCACCAGATCCGGCGTGCCGCGCCGCTCGAGGCGCAAACGCTCTTCACCGTCCCACCCCTGACTGGGCGACGGGTCGGCAAGATTGCCGACGAGCGGCAGCACGTTGTCAACGCCGCGCCGCCGGAGATCCGTGAACATCCGGTCCACGACGATGCGATCGGCGTCGATCGCCAGGACGTAGCGGGCGGATTCCGCTGCGAGCCGCGCGTAGACGCCCTGATTGGCCCCGAGGTCCCAGACCAGCCCGCCAGGCC
>JBOGIN010000691.1:0-5273 GCA_050742275.1 Vicinamibacteraceae bacterium | reverse complement strand
GCGCGGCCTGAAGGCCGCGCGCTACGACGCCGCGCGCTATGACATCGCTCATTTCCGGATCGCAACCGTTGCCGCGACCGGATAGTGATCCGAGGCCATCGCCGTCACGTTGGTGAGGCCCACACGGGCCGAGCGAACCGCCACGTCAGGAGACACGAGCACGTAGTCGATGCGACGATTCGGCGGGGTGTCCGGTCGCGCGGGGATCGTGAACCCGTCGCCATCGCCTCCCGCGACCCACACGTCCGTCAGCAGCGCCAGCAGCGGCGGCAGTGACGACTCCGTTGGAACCGCATTCAGGTCACCGACGACGACCACGGGCGATTCCACTGCCGCGACACGGTCAGCGATGGTTTGCGCCTGGACGATCCGATCGTCGAGGCTATTGTGCTGCAGATGCGTGTTGTAGAAACGGAGCGGCACGTTTCCCGCGTTGATGCGTGCCTCCAGAAGGCCCCGCTGCTCGTTGGCCGGATTCGTGCGCGGCAGCAGGGTGTTCTCGCACCCCTGAATCCGCCAGACGCTCAAGATGGCCGTGCCATACTGGTGCGGCACGTTCGCGTGACTGTCCGCAGGGTGATCGAGGTTGGCGCCATAGCACGAATGCATGCGCAACATGCGCGCGAGCGCACGCGGCTGGTCGACATAGGCGCTGCGCGCCCAGAAGCGATCCACCTCCTGCAAGCCGACGATATCGGCATCGAGCGACTGAATCACGCGGGCGATGCGCTGAAGGTCGAGGTTGCAGTCGGGGTTTGGAGGCTGTCCCGGCTCGGCCGGCGGCGTCGTGCACTCCTCGTTTCCGCTGCCGTGATGGATGTTATAGGTCGCGAAGGTCGCGCCGCGCTCGCCACCACTGGACGCCGGCTGCGCCTGTAGGACGACCCCTGCCAGTACCGCCGACAAAAGAGCTCCCGTTGCCGCGCTCGCTTGCCGCATATGTCCTCCCTCCCAGTGTGGGTTATCTTGCCACAGTCGCCGCATTCGGGTCCTCGGCGCGTACGGACAGCTTCCGCCCACCTGGCAGGAGCCTCATCTCGAGAGGCGCCCTCGCCCAAGAGAGCTTCTCCTCTCCGAAGACGACCTCACGGAGGCGCTCGCGATTCGCACCCAGGTCCACGTCATCGAGCCCGCCACCCCCCACGAAGATGATGCACCCTCCGCGGAGGTCGATGTCACCGGTTGCCATTGGCTGCATCGCGTGATGTTGCGCGATCAAGACACCATCCTGTGGCGTGGGAAGCCGAACGACCGGCGCCTCAGGGATGTAGAACATGGCGTGGCGCCAGGTGACCGCTCCTCCCGCTGAAACGAGCACGACACGGCTCGTGTCGCTGCACGTTGCGACTGTGGCGTCCAGAAACCACCGTACGACGCTATCATGCTGGCGGATCGTGGACAGCGACGGCCGCATTATCGAGTTCAGCTCCGTGCGGAGCTTTTGCGCCATACTCCTGTCGCGGTATCGGAGCGGTCCGCCGGTCTGTTCCGCAGACCAGGGTTGTGCTCCCACGAAGTGTGCGGCGTTGAGCGCGATCATGACGGCAATTGTGACGACCGTGCGGATTCCAGGTGCGGAGACGAAGCCGGATCCAAGCCACAGCGCCAGCGGCGCGACCAGCGGCAACGCATATCCAGGTTTCGGGAAGTGCACGAACAAGCAGAGCACGATGTAAGGAACCGTCCAGATCGTCACGAACAACGTCGGGAAGTATGAGCCGGCGCGGCGGCGGAGCGGGATCGCCACCAGCCCACCGGCGCCTGCGGCGGCCATACAGGCATAGGAGAAATCTCGAGCGCTTTGATTCAACGCTCGCAGTCCGAACCCGCCGAGTACCGAGGTAGCGCCCACACCTTCGGCCTGGCGCGCGGAGAGTTGCCACAGCACCTCCGGAGAGGTAACGCTGCCAATGGCGATGAGGGCTCCCACCACACCAACCGAACATGCCGCCATCATCGCGGCTCTCGCCAAGGGTCGTGCCTGAATCGTGGCATACAGAACAAGCGGCGCCATGAGGACCGCGGCAGGCAGCTTACAGAGGAGCGCCGTTGCCACGGCTCCCCCGAGAAGCCACGGCCACGCACGGGTGCGCGGGGAGTGGATGCATTCGTACGCCGCCCATGCGATCGAGAGCGTGACGAGCAACTCGACGGCATAGATTTCGGCGACGCCGGAGTAGAACCAGTGCAGCGGACTGGTCACCACAAGGCTCCAGGCCGCGGTCGCTCCACGCCACGATTCGGTGACGCGCATGGCGAAGCACCACACGATCAGCGCGCTCAGCGCGGCAGCAGCGATATTCAGCCGTAGGAGCGCGGCATTTTCGGATGCTCCGAGTCGAAGCGCTCGCGCGGCCGCTATGTACCCGATGTACCCGGGAGGGTGGGGCTCGTGCTCGGCGACGTCGATCCGCTCCATGCCGAGAGCGAAGTTGACGGAGTCCCAGCTGAAGAGATGCTCGCTCCGCGATGGCAGGCGGGTCGCGAGCACGAGTGCCACGGATGCGGCGGCGATGAAGATGCCGGTTAGAAAGGACGTTCTTGCGATGCGACATTCTACCGTGGCTGCCGCGTTTTCCTGTAGCCTGTGAGCGTCAGGCGCAGCCCTCGTCCGCCGCGGAGGACATATGGAGGACTTCGAAAAGCTCGGCGCGTTCTATCTTGGTCGGCCCTACGACGTGTCCGCGAAGAAGCCGCAGGAAGGCCTGCTGCTCTACGACTCGAAGGACCTCGTCACGCATGCCGTCTGCGTTGGCATGACTGGCAGCGGCAAGACCGGCCTGTGCATCGTCTTGATCGAAGAGGCGCTCATCGATGGCGTCCCAGCGATTGTGATCGACCCGAAGGGTGACCTTGGCAACCTCTTGCTCGCCTTTCCCGACCTCGCACCCGAGAGCTTCCGGCCCTGGGTGAGCGAAGACGAGGCGCGCAAGTCAGGCGTGTCCGTCGAGGAGCTCGCCGCGCGGGAGGCAGAGCGGTGGAAGGCGGGGTTGGCCGAATGGGGGCAGAGCGCCGATCGTATCAAACGCCTTCGCGATGCCGCGGAGATCGCGCTCTACACGCCGGGTAGCACGGCGGGTTCACCGGTGAACATCCTCGAATCGTTTGGCGCACCGCCACAGGAGATGCGAGACGACAGTGATCTCTTCCAGGAGCGGATCGCAACGACGGCAACGAGCGTCCTGGGGCTCGTGGGATTGGCCGTCGACCCCTTGAAGAGCCGCGAGCACATTCTCGTGGCGAAGATCCTCGAGGCGCTGTGGTCGGCGGGCAAGGACGCCAGCCTTTCCGTCCTCATCCAGCACGTGCACAAGCCGCCGTTCGATCGCGTCGGTGCGCTCGGTCTGAACGATTTCTATCCAGAGAAGGACCGCTTCGAGCTGGCGACCACCCTGAACAATCTTCTGGCGGCCCCGGGATTCGACGCCTGGCTGTCGGGCGATCCGCTCGACGTCGGCGGGCTGCTGCGGTCCTCGTCTGGCAAGCCGCGCTGCGCCATCTTTTCAATCGCGCATCTCAACGACAGCGAGCGGATGTTCTTCGTGTCGCTGCTGCTCAACCAGGTGCTGGCCTGGACCCGCAGCCAGCCGGGCACGACGAGCCTGCGAGCGCTGCTCTACATGGACGAAATCTTCGGGTTCTTTCCGCCGGTGGCCAACCCGCCAAGCAAGGAGCCGCTCCTCCGGCTGCTCAAGCAGGCACGCGCCTACGGCGTGGGCCTGGTCTTGGCAACGCAGAATCCGGTTGACCTCGACTACAAAGGGCTCGCCAACACCGGCACGTGGATGATCGGTCGCTTGCAAACCGAGCGCGACAAGGCGCGCGTGATGGACGGTCTCGAGGGCGTGTCGGCCACAGCCGGCGGCACGTTCGATCGGCAGGCCATGGAACAGCTCATCGCGGGACTCGGAAAGCGAGTCTTCCTGCTGCACAACGTGCATGACGAAGCCCCCGTGACCTTCGAGTCGCGCTGGGCCCTCTCGTATCTCTGCGGGCCACTTACGCGCGCGCAGATCAAACAGCTGAAGACCAGCACCGGAGCCGACACAGGAACAAAGGAGACGCCGGCGACACCGCCTGCCCCGCCAGCGGCGCCTGCCGTGCCCGATTCATCCGTCGGCGCCACGCGGGGCGGCGCGCCGGTGTTGCCCGACATCGTCCAACACTTCGTCCCGGCACAGGCCGCTCTCGCCGCCAAGGAGCTCCAGCCGGGCGCCGCGATCCTCTATCACCCCATGGTGCTCGGCGCGGCCAACCTCCATTTCGTCGACGCACGAAAAGGTGTAGACGTCACACGCGCCGTCATGGCCATGACCCCCATCACGACCGAAGCGGTGCCGGTCAACTGGGCGCGTGCGACGCTGGCCGATCTCAGCGTGGGCGCGCTCGAGCCGTCGCCGCAGGATGGCGCACGCTTTGCCGATCTGCCGCCTGCGGCGGGCAAGGCCCGCAGCTACCCCACGTGGAGCAAAGCGTTTGCCAAATGGTTGTCCAGCAGCCAGACCATCGAGCTCTTCGAGCATCCGCAGACGCGTCAGGTGTCGAAGCCTGGCGAATCGGAGCGTGATTTCCGTGCGCGTATCGACCACGCGGGACGCGAAGCGCGGGACGAGCTGGTGGAGAAGCTGCGTGAGAAGTATGGCGCCAAACAAGCGTCCCTCGAGGAGCGCCTCCGCCGGGCGGAGCAGCGGCTCGGCAAGGAGCAGCAGGATGTGACGCAGTCCGGCGTGCAGACCGCAATTTCCGTCGGCGCGACAATCCTTGGCGCCGTGCTCGGTCGAAGGCGGGTGGGCGTCGGAACGCTCGGCCGGGCCGCGACGGCCGCACGCGGCGCGGGCCGTGTGCAGCGCGAGCGAGACGATGCCGAACGAGCGTCGGAGAACGTGGAGACCGTTCGGCAGCAGATTGCCGATCTCGAGGCACGGCTGAAGGCGGATCTGGCGAAGCTCGATGCGAGCGCACACGCCACGAACGAGCTCCAGAAGATTGCGCTGCGTCCGCGCAAGGCGAATATCGACGTGACGTTGGTCGCCCTGGCATGGGTGCCGCGCTCTGTTGCGTAGCAGAACCGCCATCCGTAGCGCGCGGCCTTTTAGAGCGTGTGAATAAATTCGTGGGGTCCGCTTTAGGCGGCCCATGACGGCGCGAGTTCGGGCACTATCGGCCATGGAGGTCCGCCTAAAGGCGGCCCCCACGAAAAGGCGGACCCCACGAGTTTATTCGCACGCTCTTTAGGCCGCGCGAGCGCAAAGCCTCAAGCCCCTTCCCCTTGC
>JBOGIN010000690.1:0-4929 GCA_050742275.1 Vicinamibacteraceae bacterium | reverse complement strand
GCCCATGACGCACCGGCCCTGTTGGCAGATCGATCGCGCCGCGGCGGCTGATGGCAACCCGCGCTGGCGCCGGCGCGGCGGCCGGCCGGTCCGAGGACCGTTCGGTCTGCCAGCTTGCAAATGACGACAGATCGACCGGCGTCTGCGCGGCCCCCGATCCTTGCAGGATCGCCGGCGTGGGCCGGTCGAAGCCGGTGGCGATAACCGTAATCTTGACCTTGCCTTCGAGCTCGGGGTCGACGACGGCACCGAAGATGATGTTGGCGTCCTCGTGCGCAGCCTCCTGGATGATCGAAGCGGCTTCGTTGACCTCGAGCAGCGAGCAATCCGAGCCGCCACTGATGTTGATGATGACGCCACGCGCACCCTTGACCGAGGCCTCTTCGAGGAGGGGGCTCGAAATGGCGCGGTTTGCCGCCTCGATCGAGCGGTTGTCCCCCTCGGCCAGGCCGGTGCCCATGATCGCAAAGCCCATGCCCGACATGATGGCCTTCACGTCGGCGAAATCCAGGTTGATGAGACCTGGCATCAGGATCAGGTCCGAGATGCCCTGAATCGCTTGACGCAGGATGTCGTCGGCGGCAGCAAAGGCTTCGGTGAGCGGCGTCCGCCGGTCGATCGTCGCCAGCAGTCGCTCGTTGGGAATCGTAATCACGGTGTCGACGCAGTCACGTAGCTCGGCAAGCCCCCTCTCGGCCTGCGCCTGACGACGCCGGCCCTCGAACTTGAAGGGCTTGGTAACCACGCCGATGGTGAGGGCGCCAAGCTCGGTGGCGAGGCTCGCGATGACCGGCGTCGCGCCGGTTCCCGTGCCGCCGCCGAGACCCGTGGTGACGAACACCATGTCAGCGCCGTCCAGCACCTCGATGATCTTGTCCGTGTCCTCCAGCGCCGCGTTGCGGCCGACGTTGGGATCCGCACCAGCACCGAGCCCTTTCGTGAGCTTGTTGCCAATCTGGATCTTCGTTGGCGCAGGGCTCTGCTGCAATGCCTGCATGTCCGTGTTGGCCACGATGAACTCCACGCCGCCCAGGCCGGAGCAGACCATCCTGTTCACCGCGTTGCTACCGCCGCCGCCCACGCCAATCACCTTGATGCGTGCGCCGGCCCGTATCTCGGTTTCGAGCGTAAGCCGGAGCTTGTCGCGCTCAGAAGCCGTCGTTTCTTCTTTGCGGGTCTGTGTCCCACGCTCTGCTCGCCCTTTTTCCACGTCTCGCCTCCAATCGGCTTCGTTGACCGTTATGCGGCCCGTTAGAAGAATTCTCGGAACAACCGCTGTAGTCGGCTCGCCACCCGTCCGAACGCTCCTACGCTCACGGCTTGCGCCGCCGGGTCTGTCAGGTTTCGATGCGCATACATCACCAATCCCACGGCCGTCGCAAAGATCGGACTGTTCACGTAGTCCGCCAGGCCGCTCGCATTGGTGGGGTAGCCACGGCGGACCGGGAGATCGAA
Source organism: Vicinamibacteraceae bacterium (assembly GCA_050742275.1). Classification (GTDB taxonomy): domain Bacteria; phylum Acidobacteriota; class Vicinamibacteria; order Vicinamibacterales; family Vicinamibacteraceae; genus WHTT01. Next base: position 3,474 of record JBOGIN010000690.1, on the reverse strand, counting down.
AATCTGCTCCGCGATCTCCGCCATACCGTCCAACGCCGCGCAGCCGCCGGTGAGCACCAGGCCGGAATGCAGGGACTTCTCACATCCCGCCTTCCGAATCTCGTCCCACAGCATGTGGAACGTCCGCTCGGCCAATGGCTGCAGGATCTCGGCGAGGATTCGCCGCGACATGATGCGTGGCTTTCGGCCGCCAACGCTCGCCACCTCAATCGTTTCGTCTTCGGCCACCATCGCGGCCAGCGCGCAGCCCCAGCGCCGCTTCACCTTCTCGGCATCCGGGATCGGTGTGCGCAGCCCGACCGCGATGTCGTTCGTGAAGTGGTCGCCGCCAATGGCGAGGACGCCCGTGTGCCAGAGGCTGCCACGCTCGAAGACGGCGAAGTGGGTGGATCCCCCGCCAATATCGACCAGCGCGACGCCCAGCTCGCGCTCGTCCGGTGTCAGCACGGCCTCTGCGGCGCCAAGCTGCTGCAGCACCATGCCGGCGACCTCGACACCTGCCCGATTCACGCACGCGGTGAGGTTCTGGACCGCCGCGGTGCTGCCGGTCACGATGTGTACGTTGACGTCGAGGCGCGAGCCGGTCATCCCAATGGGTGAGGCAATGCCCTCCTCTTCGTCAACCGCGAAGTCCTGTGGCAGCACGCTCAAGATCTCCCGCCCCGAGGGCAGCGTGAACGCGCGCGCCGCTTCCACCGCTCGCCGGACATCGTCCGGTGTGATCTCACGCGTCTTGCCGGCGACAGCGACGACGCCCCGGCTGTTGAACCCCTTGATGTGGCCGCCGGCCAGCGCCAGGTACACCGAATCGATCTCGATGCCGGCCGTGAGCTCTGCCTCCTCGATGGCCTTCTTGATCGACTCCACGGCGGCATCGACGTTGACCACGGTTCCGCGCCGGAGCCCGCGGGCCTCGGCCACGCCCAGGCCGATGATCTCGAGCCGGCCGTCGTCCAATACCTCGCCGACAATGGCCGCCACCTTCGACGTGCCGACGTCCAATCCGACCAGATATCGTTCCCTGCGTGGCACCTAAGCCTCCAGCGGCCGTCGGGCTCCCCAGCCCTCGACCGCGCCCTCCACCCTCAACGCCTCGCCTGCTGCGACTTGCGCCGCTTCGCCGCGAGGCGAGCCTCCTCCTCCAGTCGCGCCGTCACCCGCTCCGGGTTCACCGGTCGCACGTACACGCGCTCGTCGAAACGCAAGTCGACGTACTCGATCTCTTCGACCCGCGCCTTCAGCCGGGGCATGAGCTCCAGATAGGAACGCAACCGCTCGGCAAACCGCGTGGTGCCGAGGCGTAGGACGGCCTGGTCGCCAGTGAGCCGTGCTACCGCGTCTCGCTTGTCGGCGACGTCGAGCTGTGAAAGCCGGTCGAGCAAGGGCGTCCCGGCCAGATCGGCCGTCACCTGCGCGGCCAGCTGCGCACGCTCCGGATCGACCAGCAGCCCGTTGTCGCGCGACACGACCGTCAACCCGTCGATGATCGGCAGATCGAGCGCTGCGTAGCGCGGCGAGAACTCATCCGTCACGACGCCCTCTTCATCAATGAGATAGAGATCGCCGTCGAGGCGCGCCAGACCAATGGGCCGGCGCTCGCGGATCGCGACCGCAACGGTCGACGGGAACATTCGACGGACCTGCGCATCTTTCACCCACGGCGCCGATCGAAGCTGCTCTCGCGACGCGCTCAGGTCCACCAACAACACGTTCCGGCCCCGCAAGTCATCCACCACGGCGTCGATCTCGCCCTCCTCCAGATAGTGCGCCCCCGTGACTTCCACGCGCTGGACACGCAGCAACGGGCTGCTGGTCGCGAGCGCGTACCCTCGCGTGCCCGCCAACACGACGATCGCAAGCCCGACGAGCAGCTTCACGCCGGCCGCGGCCCGCCTGAGATACACACGGCCCTTTCGCGCCGGTTTTACCCTGGCACGACGAAACCGTTTGTCGGCTGGCGCGCGAACTGCCATGACTTGGTCTCCGGCCTCACGCAGCGCGATCCGCCAACGCCTGCAGGATCCGCGGACCACTCGTGCCAATCGATCCCGCGCCGAGCGTGATCACCACATCGCCCGGCCGCGCACGCCGCGCAACGACGCCGGCAACCTCTTCCAGATCGTCGGCGACATCGACGGGCGCGCTGGTATGGCGGCGAACGGCCTCCGCCACCGCTTGCACGGTGAGCCCCTCGATGGGATCTTCACCCGCCGCGTAGATAGGCACGAGCAGGATCTCATCCGCGGCCGCGAGCGTCGCGCCAAAGTCGTCGAGCAGCGCCGCCGTGCGCGTGTAACGGTGCGGTTGAAAGACGACGACGAGCCGTCGCTGCGGCCACGCCGTGCGTGCCGCTTCGAGCACCGCACGTATCTCGGTTGGGTGATGCCCGTAATCGTCCACAACCGTCACGTCGCCGGAGCTGCCCAGCACCTGGAACCGCCGCTCCGCACCACGAAACTCCGCAAGCGCGCCCGCTGCACGCTCGAACGCAAGCCCCAGCTCCAGCCCAACCGCCACGGCAGCGAGCGCATTTGCGACGTTGTGCCGTCCGGGGAGGCGAACGCGCAGCTCGCCGAGCGTCCGAGGCGCTTCCTCGTCTCGCGGCCGATGCACCACCGTGCACGTGGCGTCGGTGCCTGCCCACCGAGCGTCGACACCGCGCAGCGTGACATCGTCACGATCGAGCGCGTACGTCACGACACGCCGCTTCACGCGCGGCATCAGCGCTCTCAGCGCCTGGTCGTCGGCTCCCAACACCACGACGCCGTAGAAGGGCACTTTGTTGGCAAACGTCACGAACGCTTCCAGTACGGCGTCGAACGATCCGTAGTAGTCGAGGTGCTCCCGGTCCACGTTGGTGATGACCGCAATCACCGGCGAGAGCTTCAAGAACGAGCCGTCGCTCTCGTCCGCCTCCGCCACCATGTACTCGCCTCGGCCGAGCCGTGCGTTGCTGCCAAAGGCACTGAGCCGACCGCCGATCACCGCCGTCGGATCGAGCCCGAGCCGCTCGAGCATCACCGCAATCATGGAGGTCGTCGTGGTCTTGCCGTGGGCGCCTGCTACCGCAACGCCGTAGCGCAGCCGCATCAGCTCGGCGAGCATCTCCGCGCGCGGGATCACGGGAATGTGACGCCGGTGCGCTTCGACGACCTCCACGTTGTCCGGACGAACGGCCGACGACACCACGACCACATCCGCAGCGCCCACATGCGAGGCGTCATGCCCTTCGCCGATCCGAACGCCGAGCTCTGCGAGCCGGCGCGTCACATCGGACGCCTTGAGGTCGGAGCCGCTCACCCGATAGCCGAGATTCGCCAGCAGCTCGGCGATTCCGCTCATGCCGATGCCGCCGATCCCGACGAAGTGAATGCTGCGTGTGCGCCCAAGCATGCAAATCTTGTAGGCGTCAGGGATCAGGGGTCAGGGCTCAGTAGGCGTCAGGCCTGAGGCCTACTGTTCCCTGTCCCCTGC
>JBOGIN010000689.1:0-4282 GCA_050742275.1 Vicinamibacteraceae bacterium | reverse complement strand
CACGCCGGTCTCGCCATTGACCACCACCTCCGGAATGCCGCCTACCTCGGTTGCCACGATTGGTTTGGCGCACGCCATCGCGTCGAGCAGCGATGTCCCGAGCCCCTCCATGATCGAGCTCATGACGAAGACGTCGCAGGTCTTGAGCAGCGACAGAACGTCGGGCCGGAAGCCGGGCAGGAGCACGTGACGCTCGAGGCCGAGGTCGCGGGTCTGGCGCTCGAGCGAGGCGCGGAGATCGCCTTCACCGAGGATGACGAATCGAGCGTCCGGCAACTGGCGGAGCACGCGCGCGGCGGCGTCGATGAAGTATCGCTGGCCCTTGTGTGCGGTGAGCGCGGCGACGTTCAAGACGACCGGCGCTCCGCGTGGCAGCCAGAGCTCTTCGTGGAGCGATCGTGGCTCTCGAGCGGCAATGTGCTCGAGGTCGACGCCCTCGTGCACGGTGACACAGTGCCCTTCGGGAACACCCTGCTCGATGAGGAGGCGCCGAATCGCCTCTGACGCGCAGATGAAGAGACGCACTTGGCGATGTTTCCAGCGCGAGAACGTGTTCTGCTTCAAGAGGAAGTCGACGCGGCGCGAGACCACCAACGTCGGCGCGGGGGTTGCGCGGTAAAACGACAGCGCGAGCGCCGCGACGGCCACGCCGTGCGGATCGTGCGCATGTAGGATGGCGGGCTGCACATCCTTCAGCACTCGTGCGAGGCGCCAGGCCGTGGCGAAGTCCGCTTCGGCGCGCGGCGCGAGCGGAATCAGGTCCGGCCCTTCCGAGGCACGCCGCCGCAGCTCGCCCTCCGGATGCGCGACGAGCACCGTGCGGTGACCGAGCGCGCGGAGGCCGAGCACCGTGAGGAGCGCCTGGTTCTGCCCGCCGCGCCAGGTCCGGGCCGTGTCAATGTGCAGCGACACCATCGATGTTCTAGCGAGCCGCGGCTTCCAGCCGCGCCTCCCTCACCTCGCGTTCCGTTCGAGGTCAGCCGTCCGAGCGCTTGCATCGGGCATGGGACGCTGGGCATCCGGGGTGTGGAGCTCCCACAGCTTCGCGAACTTCAACACCACGTACCAGGTGTTCATCAACGAGATCACGAAGCCTCCGCGGCCATCCATGAACCCGCGTCGAAGCACGTAGTTTCGCAGAAACGCCGCTGGCGGACGCAGCACGAGATCGTGCAAATGGGCGCGATGGCCGTCGGCGACCGCCTGCTCGGCCCAGAGCGTGGTGTAGCGATCGATGGTGGACAGATGGTCGCTGATGCTCCGATACGGGTAGTGGCGAAGCTCGCCGGAGAGCAGAGCCACCGGTCCATTCACAATCAGGCCTTCGTGGACCTTGCGATCGACCCAGCGTGCGCGCCGGCGGTCGTACAGGCGGGTCTGATAGTCGGGATACCAGTCGGTGGAATGGATCCAGCGCCCCAAGTGCCAGCTCAGACGCCGCATGCGGTACGCGATGGCGCTGGGATCGCTCGCGAGGGTCTCTTGGATGGACGCTGCCAGCTCTGGCGTCACGCGCTCGTCGGAGTCGAGCGTCAGGATCCAGTCGTTGCTGGCCAGCGATGCGGCACGGTTCTTCTGCGGCCCGAATCCCGGCCAGTCACGGCACAGTACGCGGTCGGTGTAGCGGCGAGCGACCTCGATGGTGTCATCGGTGCTGCCGCCATCGACCACGACGATCTCGTCGACCCAGTCGACCACTGATTCCAGGGCGCCCGCAAGCTGGTGCCCCTCGTTGAGCGTGATGACCGTCACCGTCAGCTTCGGCACCCGGACAGTTTAGACTGACGCGTCCCGGTCAGCCGCTCTAGAGAGGGGCAGCGAGCGGTGCGGGTGGCGACTACCCGTATTGCCGAGGTGGCCAACGTGCGGGCAAATGCGTGCTCGATAATCAATGAATACGGGTAATCGCGACCGCTCGTCAATAAAGACGGGTATGTTGATCGCCGCCACGCCACGGCAGCTCGGGATAACGCACCGATCGGATGGCCACCGAGCGTGGACTAGGCGCGACTATTGCGGGACGCCGTTGCCGCTGGAATTACCGTTGCCGCCGACATTGCCGTTGCCGCCGGTGCCGTTGCCACCAACACCGATTCCACCTCCGCCGACCCCACTACCTGGCGACGCGCTGGTGACACCACCACCGCCAAATATGGCGCCCTCTTGCGCAGCCTCGAAGTCCACGAGCGACTTGGCGTATGTGATCATGGCGCCGAGCTCGTCGAACTGTGCAGTCGAGAGGTCACGCTGTCTTTGAATGACCTCGAATTGGTTGATGAGACCCACGGCAAATCTCTTTTGTGCCGCCTCGAGGTTCTTCTCCGCCAGCTCTCGCGCAACGCGGGTCGACTGCACCAGCCTGCCGTTGGTGTTCACCTGGCGGCCAAGACTGATGATCTCCTGCCGAACGTTACGCTCGAGATCGCGGATCTGAAGCTGTGCTTGTCGCTGTTGCAGCCGTGCCCGTGCGAGGCTCACGTCTTGACTGCTTCGGCCAATTGGATAGCTGAAACTGACGCCAACTGACCACGTGGGGAAGTCAAGGCCAAAAACATCCCCTAATGTATCGGTGTACGATCTCGATGGTCCTGGCACGCCCGGACTGAGCGGATCGTTCGGGTCCCGGACAAGCTCTGTACCGCCAAGTCCGCTTGTCGTGTACCCCACATTGAGACTCAGGTCTGGGAGAGTAGTGTCTCTAGCATATCGGATGTTGACGTCATTGATTTCCAACTGCGTCCGTGCCTGCCGAAGGTCGGTACGGTTGTCGAGGGCATTCTTGATAGCAGCCTCGACATTCACGGGTTCCAGGCGAACCGTCGGCTCATCGATTGGCTCGAGGCTCATCGCCCAATAATCGGGTGCAGATGGGTCGAACAGCACGGCCTTGAGTCCGTCTTCGGTCTCGTCGACGGCCGTCTCCGCGGCGATTACATTGCTCCGATCTCGAGCGACCTCCGCCTCGGCCTCGATCACCTGAATCGGGGCCATCACGCCCACCTCCACGCGTTTTTGGTTCTCGCGAAGCTGCTGTTCAGACACCGCGAGCGTCCGGCGCGCTACCGCCAATTCGCCGCGCGCGTTCACGAAGTCCCAGTACGCGTTCCTCGTGTTCCGGGTTGTGGCGATGATGTCGTTCCGAAGCTGAATGTCCGAAACCTCACGGCCCATGCGGCTGACGATCAGCGACTGACGCGCGCCGTCGATACGAAACCCCTGCAGGAGCGGCTGCGCGAAGGAGAGCTCCAGGGTGCTGTTGAGTGAAGGATTCACATCGGTAAACGAGCTGGTTTCCCTGCGGCTGTTGTTGAAGCCAATGCTGTACCGTGTTCCCCACGGAAGAACCTGCTCGACTCCGAAGTTGCCTGCAAGGGCTTGGTCGCTACCCCCCTGTATGAAGCTAGTGGCGGGCGATTCCGCGTCTCGGTAAGACCAGTCGTTGAAAAGCGTTGGCGTCCAGTTCGATCGCGCATTCGCAATGTCCAGATCCGACAGCAGCGGATTGAGCCGCACCACCTTGAGATTGAGATTGTTCTCCAGCGCCAGCTGCACCGCATCGTCAATCGACAGCTTGCGGGCATTTGGATCCGGCGGCGGCTCAGCGCTCGACACGTCCGGCAGCCCTACCTGATCCATTGGCGCGACGGGCGGCTTGGGCTGTCCCGTCGCCGGCGCAGGAGTCTGTGGCGCCGCGGGCGTCTGTGACGGCTCCTGCGGCGTAGGCTGCGCCGGTTCCTGCGGAGTGGGCTGCGCCGGTTCCTGCGGGGCAGGCTGCGGCGGATCCTGCGACGATTCCGACGCACCAATCGTCACGGAGGCCGCCGGCGATGTGACACGCGCGCCGGACTGCCCTTGTCCGATAGCGGGCATCGCAAGTCCGAAAACGAGCAGCGCCGTGACGATCAGGCGCGTGATGGCTGCTGACTCTGCACCCATGGTGAAGATCTCCAGTTGTCCACGAGATTCAGGCCGGACGCTTTGAACACTTGGATTCTAGGAACAGTCGCGGGCGGCGTTAGCCGTCTGGACATGCGGGCCCGCGCAGAGCGATGTCCCCTCGTCTCCGAGACTCCATGCAAGAGACGAACCCTGGCGTATAGACGGAGAACCGGCCGCGCTGGTTCTCGCGCGTCGAACGGCGCGGAGGCCCGCCGCGTGATTGTATACTGGCCTACTGCTAAGCTGCGTGGGCTGCCGGACATTTCTCCGAGCCGCGCGACGGCTCCAAGGCGCGCGCCCGACCCAAGGAGCCTGACGAATCCGTAGCGCGCGGTCTTGAGAC
>JBOGIN010000688.1:0-6717 GCA_050742275.1 Vicinamibacteraceae bacterium | reverse complement strand
GTGGCGACGGTGCCCGGCAGCAGCTTCTATCGCGACCCCTCCTTTGGCGCCCAACGACTCCGCTTCTGTTTTTGCAAGACCGACGAAACGCTTCTCGAGGCTGGGCGCCGGCTCGAGCGGCTGCGGCAAACAGGCTCGAAGCAAGCTCGTGCCGGCGGGTGATGGGCGTGCTGTGCCCCTGCTATCCACGCCGGACGACGATCCGGCGGACACTCGAGGCGCCAATCGCGAGCACCAGAAACAGGCCCACTGCGGCTCGAGCGCCCATCGTGGAGGCCACCAATGAGCCAAGCGCCGCGCCGGCAATAATCGTTGAAGCCACTCCGATCGTGGATGCAAACCTCATCGACATGGCGACCTCCTGTTGCCCCGCTCTGCCCTGTTTCCCGTTTCCTGTTTCCTGTTTCCTGTTTCCGGAATCGCGAATCCTGATTCTAACTTTCGTCGTACAGCTCCCGATAGACGTCGCGGAGGCCGAGCACTCGTTTGACGTAGAGCCGCGTCTCCGGATACGGAATATCGTCGATGAACTCCTCGGTGTCGAGATCCTCTCCAGACCGCTCCCCCAACCAGCGTGAGACGGGTCGCGGTCCCGCGTTGTAGGCGGCCAGTACCAGGTGGTCCTCCCCATACTTCTCGACCAAGTCCGCAAAGTAGCGCGTCCCGAGACGGATGTTCGCCGTGGGGTTCCTCAACGTCCGCGTCGAGAACGGGCGAATCCCGAGCCGGCGTGCCAACTGCCTCCCGGTGCCCGGGCGGACCTGCATCAGCCCATAGGCATTCGCCGGCGAGCGCGCGTCAGGGTCGAATGCCGACTCCTGGCTAATCAGGGCCGCCACCAAGTAGGGATCGATCTTGTGCGCGTCCGCATATCGCCGTACCTGCTCGCGGTAGTCGAACGGGAACAGCATCTCCAGCACCTCGCGTGGCAGACGTTCCCCGCCGGCCGCGATGTAGTGCGGGTACGCGCGCCTCGCAAACACGACAGCGCGCAGGTTCTGCCCTTGCTGGAACAGCGCCCAGGCGATCGTTGCGTCGATCAGGGGCGACGCGCCGACGCTTCGTTCGAGATCCCGTAGCTCGTCGATCGCATCGTCGTACAGCTCCGCGGCCAGCAGCCAGCGAACGCGCTCGATCAATGCCGGAGGCAGGTCGCTGAGCGCGGCTTCGACCTCCGGCGCCACCAGATCGTTACCGCCGATCGCGAGCTCCTTCCCTTCTTTAGGGGCGACAGGGATCCGGGGCCGCGTCGACACGGGCTTGACGTTCGTCGGCGGGGTCAACGTGAGCTTTCCAGGTGTGAGACCGCTCGCTCGCAGGCGCCGCGCCGCCAGCTTCCCGTAGTACGAGTTCAGGTAATCGACGGCAACCAGCTCGTAGCGTGCCTGTGCTTCACGTTCTTGGCCGAGCGCGTCGCGGGCGCGGCCGCTCCAATAGAGCCAAGCTGCCCGCTGGTTCGCTCGTGGAAAGTCGACTGCCGCGGTCTCGAAGACGCGCACGACTTCTGGATAGTCCTTTCGTTGATAGCTCCACCATCCGTACTTCCAGGCCGCGCGCGCTGCGTGGCGACCCGTGGGGTACGAGTCGTACAACTCGCGAAACGTCTGCGCCGCGTGCTCGTTGTCGTCTCGCAGGATGTCGTGCGTGCCGAGGTCGTTGAGGCCGTCCTCGGCCCAGGTGCTCGTGGGGAACGTACTGACGAGCTTTCGGACTGCCGCCACGTATTCCTGATGTCGGTTCAAGCTGGCCAGCGCCAGCGCGTGAAAGAAGCGCGCTTCCGCCTGGCGGCCGCCGCGCTCCCTCAGCGGGCTCAGGGTTTCGAGCGCCCGCGTGTGGCGGCCGAGGTGATGCTCGGCCTGCCCGGCCCGCAGCTCGATCAGATCGCGCGTCCGGCCGGTCACGCTGGAGCGCAGCTCCTGGCACCCCTCGAGCGCCGCGCGGTAACGGCGGGCGGCGAACAACCGTTCGACACGGCGGAGCTCGGCCTCCCTTTGCGCCGCTGCTTCCAGGTCGCTCATCGATGGCGGCGAGCCGAGCGCCTCGGCACGGTCCTTCGCGGCTTCGGCGCGCGCGCTTGCGGGGAGCTCGTAGTACAGGCGGAGCCATACCGCACGGGCGCGGTCGGTTTGACCGCTCCGCCTGAGCGCCTCCGCCGATCTGTCCAGGGCGACATCTCGACCGAGGGGAGAGCGCTCGGCGCGTTGCGCGAAGAAGGCCGCCGCGGCGACGTAATCCTCGTCCGCCATTGCCGCCTCGCCTTCCGCCATCAGCACGTCTGCGCCAAGGGCGCCGCCCGGCTCTTGCCCGTGGAGCGCGCGCAGCGCCGCCCGCGCTTCCTCGACGCGGCCCAGCTCCAGCCAGGCCCGGGCGCGATAGTAGCTGGCGTACACGGCCAGCGGCGTCGAATCGAGCGCGCCCTGGTCGATCAGGGCTAGCGTGCCGGCATGCTTACCTTCTCGAAATCGATCGACGCCCTTCGCAAGATTCGCGACGGCGCGACTCTTCAGCCGTGTGCGCTCCGCCTCGTCTGGCACGAGCCAGGCCTCGGCTAGCGAGCTCGGCAATGGTCCCTGGACCGTCGAGTGCAATGTCGTCGGTGGCGGAGGGAGCTCCTGTAGCAGCGGGGATCCCGCGAGGGCGGCCATCAGGCTGCCGCTTATCACGGGCATGAAGCGGGCTCTCATGAGAACTGCAGCATTGTGAACGAGTTGAGGGGGCGGAGCGGGAGCGGTATAATGAACTGTTCGGCCGAGCAGCAACCTATGTGAACTGCCTGGCCGGCGCGCGGCTTCCACCTCGAGGGGGCGTCACGGCTTCGACGGGGGTATGGGCCCGCAGGATGCATGCCGAGCTCCACTTCGCTCGCAAAACTAGTGGAAAACACAATGTAACTGCGAATCCGCAGCTTGCACTCGCTGCCTAACACGTAGCGACGCTCACCCTGGAAGCGCCCGCGGTTCGGGGATGAGCGCCATTTAGCGGGCTGGCGGTCGCGCGGCGCCACGGCGCGCGATCGTGAGACACACCGTGGCTGGTCGCCGGTGGTTTCTCGCCTCTCTTTTCGCACCAGCGACGAGACAATCAAGAGGGGATAAGCATGTAGAGTCCGGCGGGGATGTGCCTTCGGACCTGGGTTCGACTCCCAGCGCCTCCAATTCCATTCGACTCGACCGTCCTCTGCGCTCCTCCAGCTCGGCGCCCGACCAGCTAGACTAGACCAGTTGACACGCGAATAGACCACGTGATATTCCATTTGTACATCTAACATAGAAGGGTACCGCGAGAGGACACGAGCCAATGGCCACGCTTCGCGAATGGGTGATCCGCCTCTGGGGCGCGCTCCGTCCGAGCCGCGGCGATGCGGAGCTGGAGGAAGAACTGCGCCTCCATGTGGAGCTGGCCGCAGAGCACGAAGCGCGGCGCGAAACATCGGTTGCGACGGCTCGGCGTACGGCCGCGATCCGGTCGGGGGGCGTCGTGCAAGCCGTGGAAGCGCTGCGCGACCAGCGAGGCCTGCCCTGGCTCGACGAAGTGCGGCAGAACATGCGTCATGTGCGTCGAGGGTTGCGCAGGTCGCCGGGATTCGTTGCGGCGGCCATCCTAACGCTTGGTCTCGGCATCGGCGCCAACACAGCCCTCTTCAGCGTGGTCCACGGCGTCCTCCTGAAGCCTCTGCCCTTCGCTGAGCCGGACCGGCTGGTCGGCGTCTGGCATACAGCCCCCGGGCTAGGCTTCGACCGCTTCGAGCAGAGTCCCGCCACCTACTTCACCTATCGGGACGAGAACCGCGTGTTCGAGGACGTCGGCCTCTGGGCTCCGTTTCCTCAGGTCTCCATCACGAGTCCCGGCGAGCCGGAACGCGTCCAGGCGCTCTACGTGACTGACGGCACGCTCGCAATCCTGGAGGTGGAACCGCTGCTCGGCCGGCTCTTCACCAAGGCAGACGACACGCCTGGCAGTCCGGATCGGACGGTCTTGACGTACGGCTATTGGCAGCGTCGGTTTGGCGGCGCCCCCCACATCGTCGGTCGGCCCGTGACGATCGATGGCAAGCCGCACGAGGTGATCGGGGTGCTTCCCCCGTCCTTCGGGTTTCTCGACACAAACCCTGCCGTGCTGCTGCCGTTCCGGTTCAACCGTGCCGACTCCGTCGTTGGGAGCTTCAGCTACAGGGCTGTCGCGCGGCTCAAGCCTGGGATCACCATCGCGCAGGCCAACGACGATCTCGCGCGCATGATTCCACTGACGCCCGAGCGATTCCCGCCGCGGCCCGGTGATGTCACCTTTGAGGAGATGCGGCTGGGGCCAAATGTCCGTCGGCTGTCCGAGGATGTGATCGGCGAGGTCGCACGGATGCTGTGGATTCTCCTGGGCACCGTCGGGATCGTGCTCCTCATCGCCTGCGCCAATGTGGCGAACCTCTTTCTCGTACGCGCCGAGGGACGCCGGCAGGAGCTTGCGGTCCGCGCGGCGCTAGGCGCGAGCCGTGGAGGACTGGCCCGCGAGCTCCTCGCAGAAAGCGTGACGCTCGGGCTCGCCGGTGGCCTGCTTGGCCTGCTCCTCGCTCAGGCAGGGATCCGGCTGCTCGTCTGGCTGGCGCCGTCGGGATTACCGCGCTTGGACGAGATCGGCCTCCACCCCGTCGTGTTGCTGTTCACACTCGCGATTGCGATCCTCGCGGGGCTGCTCTTCGGTCTGGTGACCGTTGTCAAGTTCGGGACGCCGAGCGTGACGGCGCTGCAGGAAGGGGGCCGATCGGCAAGCGAGGGTCCGGAACAGCATCGCGCGCGCAACGCGCTCGTCGTGGCCCAGGTGGCGCTGGCGCTCGTGCTCTTGGTGGTTTCTGGCCTCATGGTCCGCACGTTCGTCGCCATGCGCCAGGTCGATCCCGGCTTCACGCGTCCCGAAGAGGTCCAGACCTTCCGCGTCGCGATCCCCGAGGCGCTGGTCGCTAATCCGCAGCAGACCGTACGAACGCACGAACAGATCGCCGAGCGCCTGCGACAGCTTCCCGGCGTGGAGTCCGTCGGACTGGCCTCGTCTGTCACGATGGACGGGTTCTACTTCAACGGCTCGATCCTCGTTGAAGAATTTCCCGAGGCCGACGCACGCGTGCGTCCATTTCGTCGCCACAAGTTCATCGCGCCCGGCTACTTCGAAACGCTGGGAAACCGGGTGCTCATCGGCCGGACCATCACGTGGAGGGACATCTATCAGGACGCCCTCGTGGTGGTCGTCTCCGAACATCTCGCCGGTGAGTACTGGACGAACCCCGCGGACGCCATTGGCAAGCGCATCCACCTCACCCCCACCGAGCCTTGGCGAGAGATCATCGGGATCGTCGGGAACGAGCGCGATGACGGGCTGAATCAACCCGCGCCGGCCATTGTGTATTGGCCGATGGCGATGACGGTCGACGAGACACTGCTCACCCGCACGATGTCGTACGCCGTCCGATCCGCCCGCATGCATACGCCAGGCTTCTTTGGCGAGCTCCAGCAAGCGGTCTGGTCGGTGAACGCGAGCCTGGCGCTCGGGGATGTGCAGACGCTCGACCACATCCGGTCGGCCTCAATGGCGCAGACGTCCTTTGCGCTCACGATGCTGGTCATCGCCGCGGCGGTGGCGCTGCTTCTCGGCATCGTGGGTCTCTATGGCGTGATCGCGTACATTGCGACCCAACGGACGCGTGAAATCGGCATCCGCATGGCGCTCGGTGCACAGCGGAGAGATGTTTCCCGCCTTTTTGTCCGGCACGGTCTCTGGGTAACAGGGATTGGTCTAGCGCTCGGCATCGGCGCAGCGCTGGCACTCAGTCGGCTCATCTCGTCACTGCTCTTCGGCGTCAGCGCAGCCGATCCGATCACGTACGCAGCTGTGGCGGCGAGTCTGGGAGGAATCGCGCTGTTGGCCACCTATCTCCCGGCCCGGCGCGCCGCGCGCGTGGATCCTGCCGTGACGCTGCGGGGGCAATGATGGCCCATCTTGGCACACAGGTGTTCGTCATCCGCCGGCAAGCTGCCGTGAGGTCCAGGATTCCGCAAGATCGATGCCGAACTGGCCGTGCGGCCAGTTCCGATATATCGTGGCGTATCGTACGCCCCCTAGCCATCCTTGATGCCCCGAACGACCGCTGACCGCGCCACGCCTCGCGGCATTCTCCTCTTCGTCAGCATCGCCTACGCCCTCTCGATTGCCTTCAGCCTCATCGTCGCGCTTACGGGTGGATACCAGAGCAGATTTGCGTTCCCATGCGGTGTAGCCGCGATGTTTGTGCCGACCATCGCCGTCATGATCGTCAGCTCGACGATGAGCGATGGAGTCTGGTCGTTTGGCTGGAACCGCTTTCCGCTGAGATATCTTCCGATTGCTCTGCTCTTGATGCCACTCGTGCTACGCCGTGATGTTACCCGCCGCCGCTACCCTCTGGCGTGGATTACCGTGGGACGGCTGACTGACGCCTCAGGCTGACGGCCTGTACCACACGCCCGACTCGCGGGGCTGGGGCGTGCTGACGTCTCGAGGACTCGTCGCTCGCATGGCACTGAACATCGTCGTCGGCCTGATTGCCAGTTCCACTCTGGCCTTTTTCGAGGAGGCAGGTTGGCGTGCGTGGATGCTGCCGCGCTTGGTGCAGCGCATGGGTCCGCGTCGCGGCATCGTCGTGTCCGCAATGATCCGGGCGTTCTGGCATACACCGTTCGCGCTCTCTGGTAT